>JAUIBJ010000200.1 GCA_030428025.1 Alphaproteobacteria bacterium | reverse complement strand
GCCGGCCATTTCGCAAACGATTCGCCACTCCGCCTCGGTGACCGGCTGGACCGACAGGCGCGAGTTCTTTACCAGCACCATCTCGGACAGGCGCGGATCGGCCTTGATCATGTCCAGCGTGACTGGCGTTTGAACCGGCTCAATCGCCCGAATATCCACGCATTCCCAGCGCGGATCGTCCGTGGTACTGTCTGGATGGGCCTCGGCCATGACCTCGACGATGCCGACAACGGCCTTTTCCGTCTGGCTGTGATAGAAGAACCCGCAATCACCCGCCGCCATCTCGCGCATGAAATTGCGCGCCTGATAGTTGCGGACCCCGTCCCATTCCTCGCCCGCGCTGCCCTTGGCCATCTGGTCATCCCAGCTCCAGGTCGAGGGTTCGGATTTGAAGAGCCAGTAGCGCATGTCTCAGATCACCTTCTTCCAAGGGATGAGTTCGACACTCTGGAAAAGCCCCGCCTTGGCATAGGGGTCGTTCTCGGCCCAGGCCTCTGCCTCGGGCAAGCCCGGCACGTCCAGAACCACGAGCGAGCCGACCATCTCCTCATCCGCGTTCAGAAGCGGGCCGGCCTGACTGACCACGCCGGTTTCCTTGATATAGGCCAGATGGGCCTCGCGGGTGTCGAGGCGGGTTTGCAGGGCGCCGGGTTTGTCCCGGGCGATCAGGGCGAAGAGCATCTATTCTTCCTTCAACGGTCTCGACAAGAGCATATCCATCGCCGTCGGCACCTTCAATCGCCCGGTGACAAGCCGGGTGACCACACGGGTGATCGGCAGGTCGAGCCCCCGCTTTTCGGCCTCTTCCTGCATTGCCCGCGCGGTGGCAGCGCCTTCAACGGTAATCGATGGGTCGAAATCCTCGTTTCGACCCAAACTCAGCCCGAAACGAGTGTTGCGGGACTTCTCGGACGTGCAGGTAAGCACCAGATCGCCGAAGCCGGACAGGCCCGACAGCGTTTCCTTCTCGGCCCCCAGAGCCTGCGCCACGCGGGCCATTTCGGCCAGCCCCCGGGTCATCAGCGCGGCGCGAGCGCTTTCGCCCAGCCCTGCACCGATCGCGGCGCCGCTGGCGATCGCCATGACGTTCTTCAACGCCCCGCCCAACTCGGCGCCGGTCACGTCGCGGCTACGATAAAGTCGGAGGTTCGGCGTGGTCAATTGCGCCTGAAGCGCCTTGCCGGCAACCTCGTCCGTGCAGGCGAGTGTCAGTGCGGTGGGCAGGCCGCGGGCGATGTCGTCAGCGAAGGACGGGCCGGTGAGGGTCGCGCAGATCACGCCGGGCAGCACGGCTTCTACCACCTGGGTCGGACGGCAGCCGGTTGAGAGCTCGATCCCCTTGCAGCAGACCACGAGCGGACCCGCCCGGGCCAGCTGGTCCCGGTGCGCCTCGCAGAACCCGCGCAGCTTTTGCATCGGCACCGCCAGAAGCGTCGCCTCGGCCTCGGCCTCCGGAAAGGCACCGGAGATCGTGCGGATTGGCTCGGGCAGGTCCACGCCGGGCAGGCGCTTGTCGTTGCGCCGAGTGTGGCGCATCTCCTCCGCCTGCGCCGAGTCGCGGGCCCAGAGCGCGACCGGGCCGTTTGCGGCAAGCGACACCGCCAGCGCAGTGCCGAAGGCGCCTGCTCCCATCACATGGATCATGCCTTCGCTCCTTTCTTCCCGCTGCCAATCAGGGCCGGGCTCGCCTCGTCCAGCGGCCAGCGGGGCCGAGCAGAAAGGGTAAGGTCATCGCGTGCGCCGGCAAGAAAAAGCTCGGCCCCCGCATAGGCGATCATCGCCGCGTTGTCGGTGCAAAGCGCAAGCGGCGGAGCGACGAAGCCGGCGGCTTGCTCGGCAGCAATTGTCTCTAACCCGGCCCGAATGGCGCGGTTCGCGGCCACGCCGCCGGCCACGGCCAGCATCGGCCGCTCACCCGCATCGGGCAGGTAGAGGGCCAGCGCGCGTCGGGTCTTTTCCGCCAGAACATCCGCAACAGCGGCCTGAAACCCGGCGCAGAGATCGTTCCGGTCCTGCCGGGTGAGGCCGCCGCGTTCGGCCATGCAGGCATCGCGCGCCCGCAGCACCGCCGTTTTCAGCCCCGAAAAGGACAGGTCGCAGCCGGGACGGTCGAGTAGCGGCCGTGGAAAGGCAAAGCGCGCGGCATCACCGCCGGCCGCAGCGGACTCCACCGCCGGCCCACCCGGCTGCGGCAGGCCCAGTAGCCGGGCCACCTTGTCGAAAGCCTCGCCCGGGGCGTCGTCGATCGTGCCGCCGAGCCGCGAGAAATCCTGCGCACCCTGCACGATCAGCAACTGACAATGCCCGCCCGAGACCAGCAGCATGAGGTAGGGATAGGCGATGCCGTCGGTCAGGCGCGGAGTGAGCGCATGGCCGGCAAGGTGATTGACTCCGACAAGCGGCAGGCCGCGCGCGGCGGCGATGCCCTTGGCGCACATCACGCCCGAGAGTACCCCGCCGATCAGGCCGGGCCCGGCGGTGACGGCGATACCATCGATCCCCGACAGGTCGAGACCGGCCTGCGCCAGTGCCTCGGTAACGCAGATATCAAGCTTTTCCGCATGGGCCCGCGCGGCGATTTCCGGCACAACCCCGCCGAAGGCCGCATGCAGATCGGCCTGCCCGTAGATCACGGACGAGAGGATCTCGGCCTTCCCGGGGCGATCCATCCGCAAAACGGCGGCCGCGGTATCATCACAGCTGCTTTCCAGTCCCAGAACCATCAGAGGTGGTGTCATCGGCACCCGCCCGTTGCGCCCGTCATCCCCGGCAGGTAACACCGAAGGGGCATGCAAACAACTCCCGGCCCGTCCATGACTATCGCGATCCTGATCACCCGGCCGCAGCCCGCGGCGAGCCGGTTCTCGGACCTTGTCCGGCAACGTCTGGGGCCGGACACGCCTGTCGTGCTGTCGCCGCTGATGCGGCGGGTGGCTTTGCCTGGCGCGCTGCCCGCGCTGGGCCGCTATGCGGCGCTGGTGATCACCTCGGCAGAGGCCCTGCCGGCGATTGACCATGGCGCCACCGCCCCGATCTGTTACTGCGTCGGAGCGGTCACCGCCCGGGCCGCACGAAAGGCCGGTCTGACCGCCATCGACGGCGGCGGTACGGCCGAAGACCTGCTCGCCCGGCTGAAGACCGACGCACCGAAGGGCCGGCTGCTCTATCTGCGTGGCGCACATGTGTCCCGCGATCTCGCGGCAGAGCTGAACGCAGCCGGGCTGCCGACGGAGGAAAGGATCGTCTATCGTCAGGAGGCACAGGCGCCGACGCCCGAGGCCGAACGGCTGCTCGACGGACCGTTGCCGGCGATCCTGCCGCTCTTCTCGCCAAGGAGCGCGCGGATATTCTTTGCCCTCCCCCCGGGTAGGGCACCGCTTTACATTGCCGCCATCAGCGACAACGTCGCGGCAGAGGTGCCGGTGGAGCGCGTCTCCCGGCTTGCCGTGGCCGCGGCCCCAACTGCCGAGGCGCTTCTCGATACGGTCGAAGCGCTTGCGTCCGGGGCGAAGCGGGTTGAGAGTGGGTATGGAGCGAACTAAGTTCCAAGGGCACCGGGCGTGCCCATTGTCGACAGAGGGATTTTGACGTGGCCAGAAAGTCCAAGAGCTCGGATCGCGAATCGTCCGGCAAGACCGTTTCGGAAAAGCCGGAGGAAGACGCGGCCCCCGAGGCGGCGACGGAAACCGACGAGACGCTGGAGAGCGGCGAGGCTGCACAAGAGTCCCTGGCGCCGGAGACGGACGTGACGCCGCCCGCCGCAGAAGACACGGTAGCGGACGGCGAAGAGGACGGGGAAGAAACGCCTGGACCCGAGCCGGAGGAAACCGCGTCGACAGAGGACACGGAGCCCCCGGCTGATCCGTTCGACACGGATCTGGCGGACGACACCCTGGAGACGGCCCCGGCGGATGATACCCCGGAGACGGACCTGGCGGATGACACGCTCGACAGCGAGGCGGCCGCCGGCGGCGGTTTCGACGACACCGGCACACAGGCCATGTCCTCGGCCACCGATGACAGCCTGACGCCGACAGAACCGGCGGCAGATCGCGAAGCGCCCCGGCAAACCCCGACGGAGGCCGTCCGGCCGGACCCGCAACCGCAGTCGCGGGGTATGTTGCCCCTTCTTCTGGGCGGGATTCTGGCGGGTCTGATCGGCTTCGGAGCGGCCTATTATGCCACCTCGGCCGGGCTCATGTCCGACACGGCCGATCTCGAAACATTGCGTCGCGACACCGAAGAGCGGCTCTCTGAACAGTCCGACCGTATCGCCGCGCTCTCCGATCAGATCGGTGCCGCGCCCGAAGCCCCCGACATGACCGGATTGGAGGCGGCGGTGGACGACCTGACCGCCCGAATCGGCGACCTTGCGGGCCGCGTCGGGGATCACGATGCCCGCCTCGAAGACCTTTCGACCAAGGTATCGCAGCTTGAATCGCGGCCGATTGTCGAAGCCGCCTCGGATGCGGCGGTCGAGGCCTATGAGGCGGAATTGAAGAAGCTGCAGGATGCGATGGCCACCCAGCGCGCCGAGATCGAGGCCATGACAGAAGAAGCACGGGCACTGGAGAACAAGGCGGAGGAAACCGCGCGAGCCACCATGCGCCGCGCGGCCCTGTCACGGATTCAGACGGCGCTCGATTCCGGCGGCAGCTTTACGGCGCCTCTTGCCGAACTTGAAGAAACCGGTGTCGAGGTACCCGAGATCCTGTCACAGACAGCGCAGACCGGCGTGGCCACACTGTCCGAGTTGCAGGCACAATTCCCCGATGCCGCACGGCAGGCGCTGGCCGCTGCAAGAGAAGCGGCGGCGGATGCCGGCGAAACGGGCGGATGGCAATCCTTCCTGGAAAGCCAGCTTGGCGTGCGCTCTCTTGAACCGCGCGAGGGCAATGACCCGGACGCGATCCTGTCGCGTGCGGAGGCGGCCACGCGCGACGGGCGTCTGCGAGACGCGCTTGCAGAGATAGAGGCGCTGCCGGAGGTAGCCCGGGATGAACTGTCGGACTGGTCCCAACGGGCCGCGCACCGGCTCGAGGCGGTGGCGGCCGCCCAGAAACTGAGCGAAGAACTGAACTGACACCGAGAGGGCGCTTGCCATGCTGTGGTCCATCATCAAGATCGCGATCTTCATCGCCCTCGTCGCCGCGGCGAGTTTCGCCGCGATCTATCTTCTCGAACTCGACGGCGGCGTACGCGTCGTCATGGCCGGACAGGAGTTCAACCTGACGCCGCTGACGGCGGTGATCGCGCTTGTCGTGCTGGTGATCGCGATCTGGGTGCTTCTCAAGCTCGCCTCGCTCCTCATCGCCATCCTGCGTTTCGTCAACGGCGACGAGACCGCGATTTCGCGCTATTTCGACCGCAACCGGCAGGAAAAGGGTTATCGCGCGCTGTCCGAGGGCATGATGGCGCTGGCATCAGGAGAGGCGAACGTGGCCATGTCCAAGGCCAGCCGGGCCGAGCGTTATCTGCACAAGCCTGCACTCACCAACCTGCTCACCGCACAGGCGGCCGAGATGTCGGGCGACCGGCGCAAGGCCGAAGAGGTCTACAAGCGGCTTCTGAAGAACGAAAAGACCCGGTTCGTGGGTGTGCGTGGCATCCTGCGGCAGAAGCTGGCAGACGGGGATACTGAAACCGCGCTGAAACTGGCGCAGACCGCCTTTTCCCTAAAGCCGCGGCACGAAGAGGTGCAGGATACGCTTCTGAAGCTTCAGGCCGAAACCCAGGACTGGAGCGGCGCGCGCGAGACGCTTCGGGCCAAGCTGAAATACGGCTCTATGCCGCGCGACGTGCATAAGCGGCGCGATGCGGTGCTGGCACTCACCGAGGCCAAGGACATCCTCGACGAAGGCAAGGATATCGAGGCCAAGGAACAGGCGATTGAGGCCAACCGCCTGTCGCCTGACCTGATTCCGGCGGCGGTGATGGCGGCACGCGCCTATATCCGCGAGGGGTCCAAGCGCTATGCGACGCGGGTGATCCGCAAGGCGTGGAGCGTGCAGCCCCATCCCGATCTGGCCGCCGCCTTCGCCGAGATCGAACCCGACGAAACTCCCAAGGAGCGGCTGTCGCGCTTCTCCAAGCTGCTCAAGATGCACCCCGACCATCGCGAAACCCGGCTGATCGAGGCCGAGCTCAACATCGCCGCCGAGGATTTCCCGGCTGCCCGCCGCGCCCTGGGCGATCTGGCCGAGATCGAGCCGGATGCGCGGGCGTTGACCATCATGGCCGCCATCGAGCGCGGCGAGGGGTCGTCGGATGCGGTGGTCAAGGGCTGGCTGACACGGGCCCTGTCGGCGCCGCGCGGGCCGCAATGGGTCTGCGAGAACTGCCAGCACATCCACGCCGAATGGGTGCCCGCCTGCGAGCACTGCCATTCCTTCGACACCCTGACGTGGAAATCGCCTCCAGCAAGCCGTGTTAGCAGCTCCACCGGGGTGGAGATGCTGCCGCTCATCGTCGGAGCGCTGGAAGATCAATCCGAGGCCGACCACAAGGCGGGGGACGAACCCATGCCCACCGAAGAGGCCAACACCTCGGACACCATCGCCGATGCCGAAATCGTCGAAGACAGCCCGGTGAAACGGGAAGAGGAAGAGGCAAAATAGGTCTTTTCCCCTGCCCGCCCCGATGCTATAGCGCCGCGTCACGGGGCCGCTGTAGCTCAGCTGGTAGAGCACGTCATTCGTAATGATGGGGTCGGGGGTTCGAGTCCCTTCAGCGGCACCAC
>JAUIBJ010000199.1 GCA_030428025.1 Alphaproteobacteria bacterium | reverse complement strand
ACAGGAGCGCCTGCGGATATTGCGCCTTGATCTCCAGATATTGCGCCATCATCGGCGTTATGGCTGATTTCTGCGCTGTCACGGTTGCCCCCGGTTTCGCCCGGTTCGAACTTACAAACCGGGACGGATGGGCGAAACCAGAATCTCGGCGCTGTTGAGCCCTGCGCAAAGCCCGGCTATGCATCGGTTGAGCACATCAGGAGTGACCCCCGCGCCATGCCGAAGCCCAAGTTTACCCGCGAAGAAGCACTTGCCTTCCATCTCGAACCGACGCCCGGAAAGTTCGAGGTGACGGCAACCGTGCCGATGACGACACAGCGTGACCTGTCGCTGGCCTATTCCCCCGGCGTGGCCGTCCCCTGCGAGGAAATCGCCCGGAACCCGGAACTGGCCTATGACTACACTAACAAGGGCAACCTGGTGGCGGTCATCTCCAACGGCACCGCCGTTCTGGGCCTCGGCAATCTGGGCGCGCTTGGCTCGAAACCGGTGATGGAAGGCAAGGCGGTGCTGTTCAAGCGTTTCGCCGATGTCAATTCCATCGACATCGAACTCGACACGGAAGATCCAGAGGCTTTCATCAACGCAGTCCGCCTGATGGGTCCAACCTTTGGTGGTATCAACCTTGAGGATATCAAGGCGCCGGAATGTTTCATCATCGAGCAAACGCTCAAGGAACAGATGGACATTCCGGTTTTTCACGACGATCAGCATGGCACGGCGGTGATCTGTGCTGCGGGCCTGATCAACGCGCTGCATCTTTCGGGAAAGAAGATCGAGGAGTGCAGAATCGTTCTCAACGGGGCCGGCGCGGCGGGGATCGCCTGTATCGAACTGCTGAAGGCCATGGGCGCCCGCCACGAGAACTGTATCGCCTGCGACACCAAGGGCGTGATCTGGCAGGGCCGCAGTGAGGGGATGAACCAGTGGAAATCGGCCCATGCGGTAAAGACCGAGTTACGCACGCTGGAAGAGGCGATGAAAGGGGCCGACGTGTTCCTCGGCGTCTCGGTCAAGGGGGCGGTGACGCAGGAGATGGTTCAATCCATGGCCGAGGATCCGGTGATCTTCGCGATGGCCAATCCCGATCCGGAGATTACCCCGGAAGATGCGCATGAGGTGCGCCCCGATGCCATCGTCGCCACAGGCCGGTCGGACTACCCCAACCAGGTCAACAACGTGCTGGGCTTCCCCTATCTCTTCCGCGGCGCGCTCGATGTGCATGCGCGTGCAATCAATGACGAGATGAAGATCGCCTGCGCGCACGCACTTGCGCGGTTGGCGCGCGAGGACGTACCCGACGAGGTGGCCATCGCCTATGGCCGGAAGCTTGCCTTCGGACGGGATTACATTATCCCCACACCCTTCGATCCGCGCCTCATCCACACCATTCCGCCGGCGGTGGCGCGGGCCTGCATGGATACCGGCGCGGCGCGGCGGCCGATCGTCGATATGGACGCCTATGAACTGGCGCTGAAATCCCGGCTCGACCCGACCGCCTCGATCATGCGGTCGATCAACGCGCGGGCGCGCAATGCCCAGGCCCGGATGATCTTTGCCGAAGGGGACGATCCGCGCGTGTTGCGGGCGGCGGTGCAATATTACCGCTCTGGCTTTGGCCACGCCATCGTCGTTGGACGCGACGAGGATGTGAAGCAGAAGCTTGAAGCCGCCGGTCTGGGCGATGCCGTTTCGGAAATAGAAGTCACGAACGCGGCCAAGACCGACCGCCTGGAAGAATACAAGGCCTATCTCTATGCCAAGCTGCAGCGGCGGGGTTTCGATCAGCATGATATTCACCGTCTTGCCGCCCGCGACCGGCATGTGTTTTCGGCGCTCATGCTGGCCCATGGCCACGGCGATGGGCTGGTGACTGGTGCGACGCGGAAATCGGCGCATGTGCTCGACCGGATCAACCATGTCTTCGATGCCGATGCCGAACATGGCGCGGTCGGGGTTACCGCACTCGTGCACAAGGGCCGGATCGTTCTGATCACCGACACGCTCGTGCATGAATGGCCCGACGAGGAAGATCTGGCCACGATTGCCGAGCGCGCGGCCGATGTGGCACGCGAGCTTGGGCTCGAGCCGCGGGTGGCCTTCGTCTCGTTCTCGACATTCGGCTATCCCCGGTCGGAACGGGCGGAAAAGATGCACCGCGCGCCCAGGGTGCTGGAAGCGCGCGGCGTGGATTTCGAGTTCGAGGGCGAAATGACGGTGGATGTGGCGCTCAACCCGGCGGCGCAGGAAAGCTATCCGTTCCAACGCCTGAAGGGACCGGCGAATATACTTGTCGTTCCGGCGCGGCATTCGGCCTCGATCTCGACCAAGCTGATGCAGGAGATGGCCGGGGCCACGGTGATCGGGCCGATTCTGTCGGGAATCGACAAGTCGATTCAGATCTGTTCGTCCACGTCAACGGCGAGCGATATCCTCAACATGGCGGTTCTGGCGGCGTGCAAGGTGGGCTGAGGCCATGATCTTTAACCTCGGCTCGATCAACGCCGATCACATTTATACCCTGCCGCACCTTCCCGGCCCGGGTGAGACAGTGGCCTCGGTGAGTTTCAGTACGGGGCTGGGCGGGAAGGGGGCCAACCAGTCTGTCGCGGCGGCGCTAGCCGGGGCGGACGTGCGCCATATCGGCGCGGTAGGCCCGGATGGCGAGGGATTGATCGAGCGCATGGGTGCCGCCGGCGTCGATTGCACGCATATCATGCGCACGGAGATACCAACGGCACATGCCATCGTGATGGTCGATGGCGGCGGGGAGAACCAGATCGTCATTCATTCCGGGGCAAACATGGCGCAGGACGCCAATGTGATCACAAACGCCCTTGCTGCCGCGTCTCCCGGGGATTGGCTGCTGCTTCAGAATGAAACTTCGCACCAGGTGGAGGCAGCCACTCAGGCTCGGGCGCTGGGCCTGAACGTGGCCTATTCCGCCGCGCCCTTCGATATGCAGGCGGTTGAGGCGATTTTGCCGTATCTGAGCCTATTGATCGTGAATCGGGTTGAGGCAGGACAAATGACCGAGGCGCTGAACCGGCCCGTGTTGAACATCCCCGTTCCCAACATCCTGGTTACGAAAGGCGCCGCCGGGGCGGACTGGTACGATACACGATTGCTGCAAACCGTCTCTTTTCCGGCCTTTCCCGTTTCTCCCGTCGATACCACCGGGGCGGGCGACACCTTTGCCGGATATGCGGTGGCAGGCCTGTCGCAGGGGCTTTTGCCGCAAACCGCACTGCGCCGGGCGGCCGCCGCCGCTGCGTTGGCCGTTCAACGGCCGGGAACGGCAGAGGCCATTCCAGCCCTGCAGGAAGTTCTGGGCTTTCTTGATCAGCTACCCAAGAAGGGGGCGTCGGCACCCCAGAGCTGACGGATACGCTCGTCTCGCCGGCATCCCTTGCGGTAGAACTTGTAGGCCGACGCCTTGCTCTTGGGTCCGACCCTGGTCAGGATGATGTCGCGGCTCTTGTAATAGTCCTGATGATAATCCTCGGCTTTGTAGAATGGCCGGGCATTGAGGATCGGGGTGACGATGTTCTGACCCAGTGCCTTCTGCGCCTCGGCCTTGGCTGCCCGGGCGGCTTTGCGTTCGGCGCCGTTCTTGACGAAGATCGCCGTGCGATAGCTCGGCCCCCGGTCGCAGAACTGACCGCCCGCATCGGTCGGGTCGACCGAGCGGAAATAGAGATGCAGAAGCTGCTCCTTCGAGACCACGTCCGGATCGTAATGGATCTGTGCGGCCTCGTAATGCCCGGTGCCGCCGCCCTTCACGTCCTTGTAGGTCGGATTTTTCGTGGTTCCGCCCGTATAGCCGGAAACCACCTCGGAAACACCCCGGACGCTTTCGAAATCGGCCTCGACGCACCAGAAACAGCCGCCTGCGACCGTCAGGGTGGCGCTGCCGGCCGCCCTCACTTCGCCGTGCTGAATTCCCAGCGCCACGAGGATCAACCCCGCCAAGGCCAGGGCCTTGATGTTTCTGAGCTGCATTGCCATCGGATTACCTCCAGTGCTGTGGGGTCAGTCTGACAGGGCGGGCGGGCTCTACCAAGATGCGGGCGGGCGAAGTCACGCACAGGTGAGCCGATTTTACCCTTGGCACCCGATTGCCGCCCTCATACCGTGTGCCGAGCCTTTCAGGGCTGCGAAATGTTTCAATCGGGCGGACATGACAGACCATCAGACGACGCATCAGGCAGAGGAAGACGCACGCAACGAGTCGATTTCGATTTGGCTCAATGGAAATCTCGTGCCGAAGGCACAGGCAATGGTCAGCATCTATGACAGCGGTTTCATGCTGGGCGACGGCGTTTGGGAGGGGCTGCGCCTCTATGACAACAGATGGGCGTTCGTCAGGGAACATCTCGACCGTCTCTTCGAGGCGGCAAAGGCAATCGATCTCGATATCGGGATGACCCGGGACGAGATGCTTCAGGCCATAATAGACACGCAAAAGGCCAACGGCATGGTCACCGATGCGCATGCGCGGCTGATGGTGACGCGGGGGGTGAAGAGCCGGCCGTTCCAGCACCCGTCGCTGTCACGACAGGGACCGACCGTGGCGATTATCATGGAGCATTCGAAACCGCAGATCGCCCGGCCGATCCGGCTGGCCACCGTGCCGCATATCCGCGGATTGCCTATGACGCAGGACCCCAAGCTGAATTCGCATTCCAAGCTCAACTGTATTCTCGCGTGCATCGCCGCCGAGAAAGCCGGTGCCGACGAGGCGCTCATGCTGGATGTGCATGGCTTCGTGAATACGACCAACGCCTGCAACTTCTTCATCGTGCGCAAGGGCGAGGTCTGGACCTCGACAGGCGACTACTGCATGAACGGGATCACGCGCCAGAAGGTGATCGACCTTTGCCGCGAGAATGGCATCCCGGTTTTCGAGCGGAACTATTCTCTGGTCGATACCTATTCAGCCTGCGAAGCGTTTCTGACCGGCACCTTCGGCGCTCAGACGCCTGTGGGCGAGATCGACGGCCGGATAATCGGGGATGGGCGAATGGGGCCGGTCACAGAGCGCCTGCGAGGGCTCTACAAGGCGATGATCGACGAGAGGAGATAGCCGGAAGATGCCGTCTCTGGGCTACTTGCCGCTCCTCTTGTCGCTTGGTGCCGTTGGAGCGATTGCCTGGGTTCTGCTGGTCGAACGGCCCCGGCGGCGGCGGCGCGATGAGACCCGCCTCGCGGAACGGCAGAGCGCGGCGATTCCGGCCGAGACAGGGACGTTAAATACCCATCTCGACCGAGTCGGACAGCAGGCGCAGACCGCCTACCATGCGCTGGACAACCTGCCCGCCAACGGCGCTCCGCAGGAAGAGGTGGCCCGGATCATGGAGACGATGCCGCAACTGCCGGACAGTCCCGGAAAGGTGCTGAAGATGCTGCGCCGGAGCTACAAGGGCAATGTACCGGTGCTGCAGGCGATGATCTGGCTGATGCAGAGACCCGGCTATGCCGAGGACAAGGATCACCCCGAACTGCACCAACAATTGCTGTCCGCGATCCTGCTCAAGAAGAAGCCCGCGGCGATCAGGCTGTTGCTGGACCGGGCCACCGACGACGCACTCGGTGTTCCGTCGGCCTTTTTCGCCTCAACGCTGGGCCAGGTGATCGGCCACGCGGTTGCGGCAATGGACGAGCAGGGCGAAACCGATCTGGCCGCTCGCCTGACGGAGCTGCAAGCGCGGGTTGCTGTGATGCGCAGGGCGATGATCCTCGACTGGCTGCCCGAGGCCCTATCCCGCATCGATTCCGACCGTCCGGGCCCGGACTGGACAGTGGACGATGCGTTCAGTGCGTCCTGGCCCGTGTCACGTGGACTTGGCGGCGCCGAGGCCGACTGCGTTGAGCCGTTCATCCACGCACTGTTGCAGGGCGGCATGTCGGGATTCCACCGTGCGGCGCTGCTGAATGCGGCCGGGTCCCTGATCGCCGACGGCACGATCGAGCAGCCCGCCAAGCTGCAGCCGACAATCGAGGCCGCGATGAGGGAAAGCGATCCTAGATTGGCGGAAATCGGGATCATCGCAGCGTTGAAGCTGGCCGATCTGCCCCGCAGCGGGGTCGATGCCGCCAAATTGAGGGCCGCGCTGGAAGCCTATTTCGCCGCCGGCGGTGCCAAGACCGAAGAGGCCGCGGAACTGGCCGACTCCCTGGACGATCTGGAGCAAGCGCGCGGACATGGGGGCGCCAAATGAGAATCGCCATGTGGTCCGGCCCCAGGAACCTGTCGACGGCGATGATGTATGCGTTCGGCGCGCGACGGGATTGCGCTGTGGTGGACGAGCCCTTCTATGCGGCCTATTTGGTGCGGACCGGCCTGAACCACCCGATGCGCGACGAGATCATCGCCTCGCAGCCGACAGATCCGCAAGTTGTGATCGAAGAGCTTCTGGGCCCCGTTCCCGGCTGCAAGGCGCATTTCTATCAGAAACACATGACCCAGCATATGATCGCGGGCATCCCGCGGGACTGGATTTCGGGGGTCACGAATGTCTTTCTGATCCGCCATCCGGCCCGTGTTGCGGCGAGTTTCTCGGCGAAATACGACAACCCGACGCTGGCCGATATCGGCTTCACCCAGCAGATGGAGCTTTTCGAACAGTTGAGGGCCGAAGGCCAGACCCCGGTGGTTGTGGACTCCGCCGACATAAGGCGCGACCCCAAAACGATGCTGCGCGCGCTTTGCGACGCGATCGGGCTGGGCTGGGATCCAGCGATGCTGTCCT
>JAUIBJ010000198.1 GCA_030428025.1 Alphaproteobacteria bacterium | reverse complement strand
GGGGCGAGGACGTGCCTTATGGTGGCTTGGAATACACCGGGCCGGTGGCGAACAGCCCCGTCAGCTATTCGGGACCGGACGAATGGAGCTATCGGCGCTTCATCCTGCATCAGGCGATGCTGTGCCTCAAGGCGGGCGGGGTGGAGAGCTTCTGCATCGGCTCGGAAATGCGCGGGCTCACCACGCTGCGCGGCGCGGCCAACAGCTTTCCGGCGGTGGCGCATCTGATCGATCTTGCGGTGGAGGTCCGCAGCATTCTGGGCCCGGATGTGAAGATTTCCTATGCCGCCGACTGGTCGGAATATTTCGGCTACATTCCCGACGACGGCAGCGGCGACCGGTTCTTCCATCTCGATCCGCTTTGGGCGGACGAAAACATCGACTTCATCGGCATCGACAATTACATGCCGCTTTCCGACTGGCGCGACGGTGAGGACCATGCCGATGCCGGTTGGGGCGCGATTTACGATCTGGGCTACCTTCAGGCCAATGTCTCGGGCGGCGAGGGGTATGACTGGTACTACCATTCCGATGAGGCGCGGGAGGCCCAGATCCGCACGCCGATCACGGATGGGGCGCATGGCGAGCCGTGGGTCTGGCGTTACAAGGACATCCGCAACTGGTGGCTGAACGAACATCACGAGCGGGTCGGGGGCCTGCGCGCCGGGCTGCCCACCCCTTGGGTGCCGCAGTCGAAGCCGATCCGCTTCACCGAATACGGCTGTGCCGCCATCGACAAGGGGACCAACCAGCCCAACAAGTTCCTCGATCCGAAATCCTCGGAATCGGCGATCCCGCATCATTCCACCGGTCAGCGCGACGATCTGATCCAGTTCCAGTATCTGCGGGCGATGGCGGGGTACTGGACCGATCCGGCCAACAACCCGGTCTCGGAGGAGTATGGCCAGCCGATGCTGGACATGGATCACGCCTATGCCTGGGCGTGGGATGCGCGGCCCTATCCCTATTTCCCCAACAATTCCGTTCTTTGGCGGGATGGTGAGAACTATCTGCGCGGTCACTGGCTGCCCGGGCGGGTATCGTCCTGGCGGCTCGCCTCGGTGATCGAGGAGGTCTGCGACCGTGCCGGGTTGGGGGCATGCGATGTGAGCGCGCTGCATGGTCATGTGCGCGGCTATCTGGTCGAACAGGTGGTGGAGCCGCGCGCGGCGCTGCAGCCGCTCGCCATCCGTTACGGCTTCGACGCCATCGAGCGCGACGGGCTGCTGCGGTTTCGTCAGCGCGATGGGCGGGCCGACCATGTGCTCGACCTCGACCGGGCGGTGCGCGACCCGGAGCTTGAGGGGGTGCTGGAAGAGCTGCGTGCGGGCGAGGTGGAACTGGCAGGCCGGGTGCGGTTGCGCTTTATCGAGGCGGGGGGGGATTTCGACGTGGTGGCCGAGGAGGCCGCGCTGCCCGACGACACCTCGCTGACTGTCTCGACCTCGGAAATCCCGCTGGCGATGACCCGGGCGGAAGGGCGGCAGGTGGTGGAACGATGGCTGGCGGAATCCCGCGTGGCCCGCGATACCGTGCGCCTGACCCTGCCGCGCTCGCGGCTGGAAGTGGGGGCCGGCGACGTGATCGTTCTGCCCGAGGAGGGCGGCACCGGTCGGTTCCGGGTCGACCGGGTGGAGATGGTGGCCCATGCCCAGAAGCTCGAGGCGGTGCGGATCGAACCGGAAAACTACCGCCCTGTGGCGGTGGACGAGAGGCTCGCGTCGCTGCGCGGTTTCGATGCGCCCGCGCCGGTAACGCCCTTCTTCCTCGACCTGCCGCTGATGACCGGCGAGGAAGTGCCGCATGCGCCGCATGTTGCGGTCTCGGCCCGGCCATGGCCGGGGTCGGCGGCGGTCTATGCCTCGGACGAGGATGCGGGCTATGAGCTCGATCTCGTGCTGGAGGCGCGCACGCCCTTGGGCGTCACCCAGTCGCCGCTCTTGCCCGCCGCGAGCGGGGTCATCGACCGCGGCGCGCCGCTGCGGGTGCGGTTGCAGCACGGCCAGCTTGAAAGCGTGAACGACGAGCGGCTGCTGGCTGGGGCCAATCTCTGCGCCATTGGCGATGGAAGCCCCGGAAACTGGGAGCTTTTCCAGTTCCGCGACGCGGTGATGGTGGATGTGGACACTTACGAAATATCCCATCGCCTGCGCGGGCAGCTTGGCACCGAGCGCGCCGGGAACTGGCCCAGCGGATCGGTTTTCGTCCGGCTCGACGGCACGCCCAAGCAGCTGGGCCTGAAGGAGGCGCAGCGGAATATCCTCCGGCATTACCGTGTCGGTCCGGCCTCGCGGCCGGTGGACGACCCGGCCTATACCCATGCGGCGCTGGCCTTCGAGGGGGTCGGGCTGCGGCCCTTGGCACCGGTGCATCTACGGGTGGCAGGGCAGCCCGGCGCGGATCTCGGCGTCAGCTGGATCCGGCGCACCCGGATCGGCGGCGACCGTTGGGACACGCCGGAGGTACCGCTGGGGGAGGAGAGCGAGAGCTATCTGGTGCGCGTGGTGCAGGGCGAAACCGTTCTGCGCGAGGAAACGGTGTCGGCGCCGTCCTGGATCTATCCGGCGAGCGCCCAGTTGGCGGACGGGCTTGCGGGGGCGTTCGAGCTGCGGGTGGCGCAGGTTTCGGCGCTCTATGGCCCCGGGGTCTTTGCCAGGCTGGGTCTCGTGGCGTGAGCCGGGTCAGCCGCTGGCGCAATCGACGCAGCGGGTCGCGGAGGGGTCGAGCCTGAGCCGACCCGCCGCGATCTCATCGCCGCAATCCTCGCAATAGCCGAACTCGCCTTCTTCAATTCGCGCAAGCGCCTGTTTGAGGCGGGCGCGCTCTACCTGACGGCGCGCACCGGTGGCCCGCGCCATCGCCTGGTTCTGCAACGCGTCCATCCGGCTCAGCCGGCCCACCGCCTGCTGGTCGAGTTCCACCGTCGCCTGACCGGCCTCGCCGAGCGCATCCTCGGCGTCGAGCTCGGCCAGACGGCCGGCGATCTGCCGCCTGAACTCTGCCACGGTTGTCTCATCCATATCGCTGAACCCGGTCATCACGGCTTTGCATTTTACGTCCGCCCCCTATCTGATATAGTCCAGCCATCCCACATGGAGCAATGACATGGCCGAAACGCGCACCAAACTGGCCGAGCTGGACCCGGTCTGGGCCCGCATAAAGACCGAGGCCGAGGAGTCCATCGAGCACGAGCCGCTTCTGGGCGGGGTCGTGCATTCCTCGATCCTGCACCACAAGACGCTGGAATCGGCGCTTGCCTACCGGGTTTCGATGAAGCTCACCTCGAACGAGATGTCCGAGCAGATCCTGCGGGAAATCTGCGACATGGCCTATGCCGATGATGCCGGGCTGGGCGCTGCGGCACGGGCAGATATCGTGGCCGTCTACGATCGCGACCCCGCCTGCGACCGGTTCATCCTGCCGATGCTCTTTTTCAAGGGGTTTCAGGCGGTGCAGGCGTATCGCGTTGCGCATTGGCTGTGGAAGAAGGGGCGGCGCGACATGGCGCGGTTCTTCCAGATGCGATGCTCGGAGGTGTTCGGTGTCGATATCCATCCGGCCGCGCGCATCGGCAAGGGGATCATGATCGACCACGCCCATTCCATCGTCATCGGCGAGACGGCGGTGGTGGGCGACAACGTCTCGATGCTGCATTCTGTGACCCTCGGCGGCACCGGCAAGGAAGAGGAAGACCGCCATCCGAAGATCGGCGACGGCGTGCTGATCGGGGCGGGCGCGAAGATCCTCGGCAACATCAAGGTGGGCCATTGCAGCCGCGTGGCCGCCGGCTCGGTGGTGTTGCGAGAGGTGCCGCCCTGCAAGACCGTGGCGGGAGTACCGGCCAAGATCGTGGGTGAGGCAGGCTGCGACCAGCCCTCTGTGGCGATGGATCAGCTTCTGGGCACGCGCTGAGCCGCGGGCCCCGTTTCGCGGTCCGCCCGGTCCGCAGCTTGTCTCCGAGCAGATCGCGGGGCCTTTCGTCCAGTTGCGAATCGGACGGGTATCAAAACGTGTTGGGCGCCGGGGCTTTCTTGCCGTTGCGGGCTTTGCGGGCGCGTTTGTAGGCGAAGACCTCGTCGCGCGGCGTCCAGTTGTAACGGGTATCCTTGCGCACGATGTCCCAGAACAGGTCGCCCGCGTTGCGCCAGGGGTCGAGCACGATGCTGTCATACATCGAATCGCCCCGCCGACCGAGGATGGTGGAGCTGTGCTCCAGCCGGATATTGTTGTAATTTGCGATGGCGCGGTGGATCTCCAGCGTCTTGAACCGTTCCATCTGCAGGCGGATGTCGAGATCATGCGCCCAGTGCCAGCAAAGCCCGCGCGGTTTCTGGCCGAAATTCACCTTGGTGTTGTGCGACAGCGGATTGTTGTCCTCGATCTCGTATTCGACGATCAGCTGATCGACATAGGTATAGACGACCCGTGCGGCACGGGCCGCTTCCTCGGGGTCGACGCCGGGGCCGAGATTGAGGAAGGCCTGGCGCAGTTTCTCGATCTCGGCGGCGTGTTTCCTGGCCGAGGCGTCGCGGAAGGCCTGGTCGAACAGCTTGGGCGGCGGCACCGTCCGGACCGAGCGCGACGCGAAGGTCACCTCGGTTTCGGTATTGGCCGCAGCCAGGCTGCCCGGGGCCACCGCGGCGGTGCTTACCTCGTCGGCGAAACTGGCCGAGGAGACGGGCGTCGTCACGTCGTTCGGGGCGTCCGCGCAGCCGGCGCCGAGCGCGATCAGAGAAAGGGGCACAAGCCGTTTGAACGTCGATAGCATGAAGAGGTGACCCGAGCGAATTTACACAGCGCGGTCAGGCTATCGTCCGTGACCGGGGATGTCGATAGACGCCCTTCGAATCTCTGCCCCGTGGTGGCGGCGCTGCATCAGATTGCGGTCCGCGTCCCCGTCAGGCGAACTGATCGTAGGCCTCGATCGCCTTGGCGCCGTACATGTAGCCCGGCCCGCCATTCATCAGCACGCAGACATTGACGGTCTCGGCCACTTCCTCGCGCGTGGCACCCGCGCGGATGGCGGCCTTGATGTGAAAGCCGATGCAGTCGTTGCACTGCTTGGAAATGCCGATGGCCAGCGCGATCAGCTCTTTCTGCTTGGTGCTGAGCGCGCCTTCGGCGAGGGCCGCATTGTGCAGTTCGTGAAACCCCTTGGCGGTGCCCGCCTGCTCGCGCCGGAGGGGGGTGAGGATCGAATTGGTGTGGTCGAGCGTGGCTTTCCAGTCCATCGGGGAATCTCCTGCTGCGGATTTTCCCCGGCATAGCGTTTTGCCGCAGCGGGTGAATTGAGCCAGATCAAGCCCCCGGCCCGATGACCGGGGGCTGCCGCAAATGCCCCGTCAGGCCAGCATCACCATCGGGTTTTCGAGGTTCTGCACGATCTGTTCCAGAAGCTGAGCGCCAAGCGCCCCGTCGATGACCCTGTGATCGACGGAGAGCGTCACCGACATCACCGTCGCCACCGCCAGTTCGCCATCGCCGCCGACGACCGGCTTCTTCACCCCCGCGCCCACGGCGAGGATGCCGCCATGCGGCGGGTTGATCACCGCGTCGAAATTGTCGATGCCGAACATGCCGAGGTTGGAGATGGCAAAGCTGCCGCCCTGGTATTCCTGGGGGGCGAGCTTGCGGTCGCGGGCTCTGCTGGCGAGATCCTTCATCTCCGCCGACAGGGCCGAGAGCGATTTCATCTCGGCATCCTTCAGCACCGGCGTGAAAAGCCCGCCCTCGATGGCCACGGCAACCGCCACGTCCGAGGGTTTCAGCTTGAGGATGCGGTCACCCGCCCAGACGGCATTGGCATCGGGTACCGCCTGCAGCGCCAGGGCGCAGGCCTTGATGATGAAGTCGTTGACCGACAGCTTCACGCCGCGGCTTTCTAGCTGCGCGTTGAGCTGGCCGCGGAATTTCAGCAGCGCGTCGAGCCGGATGTCGCGGCGCAGGTAGAAGTGCGGGATGGTCTGTTTGGCCTCGGTCAGCCGCGCGGCGATGGTCTTGCGCATCCCGTCGAGCTTGACCTCCTCGTAGTCGCGCCCCTCGTACATCGCCGCCACGGCATCGGCGGAGGCGCCGGCGGGGGCTGCGGCGGGAACCGGGGCAGGGGCGGCCTTGCCTTCGGGTTTGGCCGGGGCGGCGCCGGGCTCGGCCCCTTCCACATCGGCCTTGACGATCCGGCCATGGGGCCCGG
This sequence comes from Alphaproteobacteria bacterium, assembly GCA_030428025.1. GTDB lineage: Bacteria > Pseudomonadota > Alphaproteobacteria > Rhodobacterales > Rhodobacteraceae > Roseovarius. The sequence goes on along the minus strand of JAUIBJ010000198.1, from coordinate 565 downwards.
AGCCCTTGATCTGCGTCAGGTCCAGCCCCTTCTGCGCGGCGATCCGGCGGGCGAGGGGAGAGGCGAAGATGCGCTCGCCCTTGTCATCCGTCGGAGCCGCAGGGGCAGGGGTGTCGGGGGCCTGTCCGGCATCCGGTGCGGGCGTTCCCGCCGCTTTCTCGCCGTCCGCCTCGGCCTTGTCCTGCGACGCGAGCTTGTCGGACCCCGATGCCCTTTCCGTGCCGATATCCTCGGCGCTCTCGCCTTCCTCCAGCAGCACCGCGATGGGGGTGTTCACCTTCACCCCCTCGGTGCCTTCCTCGATCAGCAGCTTGCCGATGGTGCCCTCGTCGACCGCCTCGAATTCCATCGTCGCCTTGTCGGTCTCGATCTCGGCCAGCAGGTCGCCCGAACTCACCTCGTCGCCTTCTTTCACCAGCCATTTGGCCAGCGTGCCTTCCTCCATCGTGGGCGACAGGGCGGGCATGAGAATTTCCGTGGGCATCTTATCGTTCCTCGATCAGCGTGATTTGGTCATAAGGCGGCCGGGCGCCGCGGGCGATCCGGGCGATCGCCCCCTCGATTT
>JAUIBJ010000197.1 GCA_030428025.1 Alphaproteobacteria bacterium | reverse complement strand
TCCAGCCATGCCGGCAGAGGTGCGCACCCCTAGCCCGGTGTCACCGCCGTGCCCATCCGCGCCGCACGCCGCGCCTGCCCGTCGCGCCGGAGCGTCCGGCACAGCACCACGACCGGCACCAGCCCGAACGCCACGAGCACCAGCGAGGGCACCGCCGCCTCCGACAGGCGTTCGTCGGCGGCCAGCCGGTGGGCCTGCACCGCCAGCGTCTGGAAATTGAACGGGTGCAGGATCAGCGTGGCGGGCAGTTCCTTCATCGTGTCCACGAAGACGATGAGCCCCGCCGTCAGCACCGAACCGCGCGCCACCGGCAGGTGCACCCGCCACAAAAGCCGCGCACCGCCCTGCCCCAGCGACCGGCCGATGGCGTCGAAATGGGCCGGGATCGTGGCCATGCCGCTGTCATAGGCGTTGAGCGCGGCGGCCATGAACCGGGCCATGTAGGCCACCACCATCAACCAGATCGAGCCGGTGATCAGAAGCCCGGTGTCGATGCCGAAACGCGCCTCCATCACCCGGTCGACGGCATTGTCGAAGGCGGCCATCGGCACCATCAGCCCCACCGCGATCACGCCACCGGGCACGGCATAGCCCAGCCCCGCGCCGATCACGATCAGCCGCGAGCTGCGCCCGGGCCGGGTGCGCGCGCGAAACCCGATCAGCACCGCGCCCGCGACGGTCAGCACCGCCGCCACCCCGGCGACGGTCAGCGAATTGCGGATGAAGTCAAGATAGCGCCCGGAGAGAAGCGACTGATTGGCATCCATCGCCATCGCCCCCAGCATGACCACCGGAATGACGAAGCCCAGAAGCACCGGCAGAAGGCAGACGGCGAAGGCCGCCCAGCCCCCGGCCCCGCTCAACCGGGCGGGCTCCATCGTCGCGAACCGCCCGCCGCGTCCGGCGGTACGCGCGCGCCCACGTTGTGCCCGCTCCAGCCCCGCCACGAGGAGCGCGAAGGCCAGAAGGCAAAGCGCCAGCTGCGCCGCCGCCGCCCGGTCGCCCAGGCTGAACCACGCCTGATAGATGCCGGTCGCGAAGGTCTGCACGTTGAAAAAGGCGACGGTGCCGAAATCCGCGATGGTCTCCATCACCGCAAGCAGCGCGCCGCCGGCGATTGCCGGCCGCGCCATCGGCAGAGCCACCCGCAGAAAGGCCCTCGTCGGCGACCGCCCAAGCGTGCGCGCCACCAGAAATGCATTGGCCGATTGCTGTCGGAACGAGGCCCGCGCCAGAAGGTAGACGTAAGGATAAAGCACCACCGTCAGCATCACCGCCGCCCCGCCCAGAGAGCGGACCTCGGGAAACCAGTAGTCACGCGGGCCCCAGCCGGTGATGTCGCGCAGAAACGTCTGCACCGGCCCGGGATGGTCGAGCAGATAGGTATAGGCATAGGCCAGCACATAGGCCGGAAAGGCCAGCGGCAGGGCCAGCGCTATCTCCAGCCAGCGAACACCGGGAAAGCGGTAGACGGTGACCAGCCAGGCGGTGACGCTGCCGATCACCGCGGTCGAGATGCCCACGATGGCCACCAGCATCAGCGTCGTGATCGTGTAGCGTGGCAGCACCGGGGCCAGCACGTCGTACCATGTGGTCAGATCGCCGGTGAAGGCCGCCAGCGCCGCCGCCACGATCGGGGCGACGCAGAGCGCCACCACGATCCAGGCGAGACGGTGCAGAAGGCGTTCGGTCAGCATCGGGGCATGGGCTCTTTCGGGTCAGGCCCCTTGGCTGCCACAACCCGCTCCGGGATGCCAGCAGGAACCCGAGGGCGGTGCTGCGACAAAGGGCTGCCCCGCACGCGCTGTCAGCGGTCCAGCAGCTTCGCCTGTTCCAGATAGACCCCGGCCGCGCCGCGCAGGCGTTCGGGCCGGTCGCCCTCCGAAGCCAGATGAACCTCTTCCAGCACCACCGGCAGGTCGCCCAGTTCCTCGTTGATCTTGGCCAGCGCCACCTCGATCGTGTAGGTCAACTCGTGCACCTCTTCCATGTCGTCCACGGTCAGCGGCTCGCGCGCCAGAACCTCCTCCATCTTGCGGTTGTAGGTGACGAAGTTGTCGAGCGCCTCGGCCAGCGTCTCCGAGGGCAGCGCCTCGTAATGGGTGACGCCCTCTTCGGCGCGAAGAGGCAGGGTGGCAGCAATCAAAATGGCGCCGGAAGCGGCGAGGTGGCGGAGGGAATGCAGCATCGGGATCGTCTTTCCGTGGTGAGTGGTGGTTGACGTGAGTGGTGGTCGTGTCTGTCCTGAAGGGGATGGCTCAAAGGAAAGGGCCGCTATCCGTCGGCCCACATGCGGTAGAGATTGCTCTTGGCCTTGAACAGCCGGTCGAAGGCCGGGGTCTTGCCGTACTCGTCGAAGATCGCGCGCGAGACGGTGTCGAGATCGTGCAGCACCTCGCGTTTGGCCGCATCGCGCACCCGGCTGGTGACCCAGCCGACGATGGCCAGCCGCTCGCCGCGCGTGACCGGCTCCACCCGGTGCAGGGCGGAGGTGGGGTAAAGCACCATATCGCCGGCAGAGATGCGGAAGACGCGTTCCTCGACCGGATCCTCGATCACCAGCCCGCCGCCCTCGTAATCGCCGGGGTCGCTGAGCGGCAGGGTAAAGGACAGATCGGTGCGCGCGCCATTCATGATCGGGTTGTCCACATGCGGCCCGTATTCCATACCGCTTCGATATAGCGACAGCAGCATTCGCGCGAACCGGCGTGGTCGTGCCGCCGAGACGAAGATCTCGTTCTTCATCAGCTTGGCCTGCACGGTTTCGAAGATGGCTTGAAGCTCGTCCGAGCGTTCCGCCTGAAGGTTGTTCTTCACCTCCCGCGCAAAGCGGCCGACGGTAGACCTGCCGTCGGTGAAACTCAGCTCGTTGGCCGCCTCGCGCAGGGCGGCCAGGTCGTGCTGGCTCAGAACGTCGCCGATAACGATGAACATCGGATTATTTCAACCGGGCCGCGGCCAGTTCCATCCGCGCCGCCGCTCCGTAGATGACGCTTGGGTCGTGCTCGAAGCTGCCGGCGCCCTGGATGTCGCCATAGACCGCGTCGGTCGCGTCCAGCGCGGCTTGCATCTTGTCGAAGGCCTTGGCCGCCTTTTCCTCGCGACCCTCGGCCAGCCGTGCAAGCTGGTCGTCCACCACCTGCAGAAAGCCCCAGCTGTCCTGGTATTCGTGCAGGTTGGAAATCTCGCCGGCCTCGACGGCCATGCTGTATTCGTCCCCCGCCACCCGCACGAGCGCGACGAGCCCTGCCACGTGCATGGCCGCCGGCACAGCCTCGCGGGCGGCGTCGATGGTGGCGACGACACGGGTGTAGAGCGGGCGGATATCGGCCATCGGCGCCTCGGCCTCGGCGGCCCGGGCCAGTTCGGACAACTCGTCTTTCAGCCGGCCGAGCCCGCGGGCCTCCAGCGCCGCGGCGACGGCGGCGTATTTCTCCTCGATCGGGTGGCCCATATGGGTTTTCGCGGCAGCCAGATCGCCCGCCTCGTACAGGGTGAGGCCCGCACGGATATGCCCCTGCATGAAGCCCAGATCGCGGATGAGCGTGACCTCGGGGTCGAGGGTGACCCCCTCGCCCTCGCCTTCTCCCTCGCCTTCGCTTGAGGCCGGGATCACCCAGTTCACCCCGTCAGGAACGTCGGGCGTGATTGCCGCCGCATGCCCCACGGACGCGCCCGCCACCGCGACCGCAAGCGTACCCAGCGTCACGCTGCGGCGGGCGCGGACCACGCGCCGGGATTTCTTCGCATCGGTTGTCATGATGAGGCCCTTCCTATTCTGAGTCTTTTTCTTGGTAAGCCATGACCAAGAGAGCGTCAATGGTAACTTACGGATTTACTCGGGATTGCCGCGCGGCAGAAAGCGCATCCAATGCTGCTCCCGCGTGACATTCGTTGCGTGGCGCCGCGTATCGGCGGGCCGGGGCACGGCGGGACCAGTTCCGAGCGACAATCGTTTATGCCAATTGAGGAATTCCACCGTACAGTATCGCGACGACGTTACCCGGCCGCCGTGCCGAAGGTGCGGCCCGCCGGGGCGCAAACCGATACTGCGATGTCCGCCCCCGTTTTCCGCGCGCCCGCCAGCCCTCGCGCGCCCGTGACGTAACGGAAGCAAGGCTTTACACCCGTTCAGAATCGCGACAACCTTGACGGCATGCCCGGGTGCACCCGTCGGAAAGGCGGTCGAAAACCCGGCAAATCCAGGGAGAAATGCATGAAAATCATACGCAATCTTGCAACTGCCTCCGCGATTCTCGTGGCGGCCGCAGGCATCGGGTCGGCGCAGACGCTGAACTTTGCCTATGACGCGGATCCTGTTTCGCTCGACCCGCACGAACAGCTTTCGGGCGGCACGCTGCAGCTTAGCCACATGGTCTTCGACCCGCTGGTGCGCTGGAACAAGGATCTCGGTTTCGACCCGCGGCTGGCCAAGAGCTGGGAGCGGATCGACGACACCACCGTGCTCTTCAAGCTGCGCGAAGGGGTGAAGTTCCACTCCGGCAACGAGATGACGGCCGAGGATGTGGTCTACACCATCGAGCGGCTGAAATCCTCGCCCGACTTCAAGGGCATCTTCGCCGGCTGGGCCTCGGCCCGGGCCGTTGACGACTACACCGTCGAGATCAAGACAGACGGGCCCAGCCCGCTGGTGCTGCACACCGCCACCTATGTCTTCCCGCTCGACAAGGACTTCTACGAGGAAGGCGGCGACGAGATCGTCAAGCATGGCGACAGCTTCGCCAGCCAGAACGTTTCGGGCACCGGCCCCTTCACCATCACCGAACGCGAACAGGGCGTGAAGGTGGTCTTCGAGCGGAACCCGGATTACTGGGATGCCGACAGCCCCGGCAACGTGCAGACGGCCGTGCTGACCCCGATCAAGGAGGCGCCCACGCGCGTCGCAGCACTTCTGTCCGGCGACGTGGATTTCATCGCGCCGGTGCCGCCCACCGACCTGGAGCGGATCGAGAACGACGAGAACACCAATCTCGTGACCATGACCGGTACCCGGATCATCACGCTGCAGCTCAATCAGAAGCGGCATGAGGCGCTGGCCAATCCGAAGGTGCGCCAGGCGATCGTGCATGCCATCAACAACGAAGGCATCGTGCAGAAGATCATGAAGGGCTTCGGCACCGTCGCGGCGCAGCAGTCGCCCGAGGGTTACGTGGGCCACAACCCCAACCTCACCCCGCGCTTCGACGTGGAAAAGGCCAAGGCGCTGATGGAGGAAGCGGGCTATGCCGACGGGTTCTCGGCCACGATGATGTGCCCCAACAACCGCTACGTGAACGACTACAAGATCTGCGAAGCGGCGGCGGCCATGCTGGCCAAGATCGGCATCGAGATCGACCTTACCACCATGCCCAAGGCGCAGTACTGGCCGAAGTTCGACGAGCGCGCCGCCGACATCATGATGATCGGCTGGCATTCGGACACCGAGGACAGCGCCAACTTCAACGAGTTCCTGACCATGACGCCGAACCCCGACACCGGCCGCGGACAGTACAACTCGGGCAACTACTCGAACGACGAGGTCGACCGGCTGACGCTGGCCTCGCTCACCGAGACGGACACCCAGAAGCGCGCCGACATGCTGCAGACGGTCGAGCAGATCCTCTATGACGAGGCCGCATTTGTGCCGCTGCACTGGCAGGATCTGGCCTGGGCCGCGCGCAAGGGCGTGAATATCGAGCCCGTGCTCAACGTGATGAACTTCCCCTATCTGGGCGATCTGGTCATCGAAGAGTAAGCAACGCCACGTCCGGCGGGCCGTAAACCCCGGCCCGCCGGCTCTTCGCGCCTTGCAATCCGCGCGCGCTCCGTGATTTGACGCGCGCCACGATCCCGGCCCGAGTCGTTTCGGGCAGGGGCGCGCCACGGGACCCGACCAACGCCATGCACATTCTCGCCTTCCTCATCCGCCGCGCCATCCAGGCCGTGATCGTGATGTTCGTCATCTCGCTCATCGGCTTTTCCATCCAGGACAATCTGGGCGATCCCCTGCGCGAACTGGTGGGCCAGTCGGTCTCGGAAGAGCAGCGCGACGCGCTGCGCGAGGAGCTGGGGCTCAACGACCCTTTCCTGGTGCAATACGCCCGCTTCCTTGGTAACGCGGTGCAGGGCGATCTGGGCACTTCCTATTTTTTCAAGCGCCCCGCGCTCGAGGTGATCATGGACAAGTTCCCGGCCACGTTCGAGCTTGTGCTGGGCGCGGTCTTCATCTTCCTGTCGGTGTCGATCCCGGCGGGCATCTACTGTGCAATCAACCGCGACAGCCTGTTTGCAAAGGTCATCATGACCGGCTCGATCATCGGCATTTCCATCCCCGTCTTCCTGACCGCGATCATGCTGGTCTGGCTGTTCGGGGTCGAACTGCAATGGCTGCCCGCCTTCGGACGCGGCGACACGGTGGAGCTGCCCTGGGGCTGGGACACGGGCTTTCTCACGATCGACGGATGGGCGCATCTGATCCTGCCCTCGGTCGCCCTTTCCTCGATCATGTTGCCGCTCTTCATCCGCCTGATCCGGGCCGAGATGATGGAGACGATGGGCACCGACTACGTGCGCTTCGCCCGCGCCAAGGGGCTTAGCACCGCGCGGGTGCGTTACGTGCACGCCTTCCGCAACACGCTTCTACCGGTGGTGACGGTGGGCGGGCTGATGATCGGGACGCTCATCGCCTACACGATCCTCACCGAGACCGTGTTCCAATGGCCCGGCATGGGCTTTCTCTTTCTAGAGGCGGTGAAC
>JAUIBJ010000196.1 GCA_030428025.1 Alphaproteobacteria bacterium | reverse complement strand
AGGCGCAGCATCGGAGCAGCACGGTCAGCATCAACCTCACAGACGGCCCAATCCCGCCGTTCCCCGCTGGCCAGCCTGCCGCAGTGCGGCTTAAGCAAACCCGCCAGTCGCCGCAGGGGCGAAGTCCTGACGATTGCGAAGTTAGGGTGTGCAGGACAGTGTCGCCATTCCTCAAACACTTCTATCCGCCCAGAAGATGCCCACCTCAACCCAAGGTCCTCTGAGATGCCTCGTCATGCCAGACAGCCATCCAGTTCAGTGCATAGCTGCTCCAGATCTCGACGCGGCCCCGTTCCGATCATCACCAGACAGTGGTTCACCTGATCATCCGCCGGAACCATGACGCATCGGGGGCCAGACACCTGGACCAACATGTTCGCTCCGCTCGCTGCGTCCTGAACAAAGCCCTTCACGCGGTGCACCCAAGTCGGCAACACAGCCATTCGTTCAGCGAGCCGTGCCGTATCCACCGGCCCCTGAGGATACCAGACAGCTGTGGCGAAGTGCGGATTGGCCGGACCTGCCATGATCCGGGACGCGGCGCTTCCGGTCTCGCCAAGTAGGATTTCCAAGGGGACATGGCCATCCGCAGCGGCGACGATCCGGGCTTCTGGGTGCTGGAGACGGAGCCAGCCCATGACTTCCGTTTTGCGCTCCGGGCGCACCAGATCGCTCTTGGTCAGCACGATCAATTCCGCTGCGGCGAGTTGATTGCGGACAAGGCGGCCGACGTATTTGTCGCGCGCCCGCGCTTCGATCGTTTCGACATCGGCGGCTACGACAATGGCATCGAGTTCGAACCCCGGCCAATAACCGGCCGACATGGCAATGCGCGCGGGTTCGGCGACGCCGGATGCCTCCAGCAGGAGGCGATCCGGCGGGTTGGGCCGGGCGGCGAGCGCGCTCATCGCGGCGCCAAGATCGTCTCCGATAGAGCAGCAGACGCAGCCATTCGACAGTTCCACCAGATCCTCGCCCTCAGCCGCAATCAGGCCTGCGTCGATGTTCACGGGCCCGAAATCGTTCACCAGCACACCGATCCGGAGCCCGTGGCCGCCAGTCAGGACGCGGTTGATGATCGTCGTCTTCCCGGCGCCAAGATAGCCCGAAAGGATGGTGACCGGGATGCGCATGCTCATTTTTCGAGCGGGAAGGGCCTGCCTTCGAAGACGGTGCCCCAGATCGGGATGTTGCGTAGCTCTTCCGGCGGAACCTCCCATGGATCCTGTTCCAGCACGGTGAAATCGGCCTTTTTGCCGGAACGGATCGAGCCGACCTCGTCTTCCATGCCGATGACATAGGCCGCATCGATGGTGATCGCCCGCATCGCGGCTTCGAGCGAGACGCGCTCTTCTGCTCCCATCACCGCGCCTGATTCCGCGATCCGGTTGACCGCGACCCAAGCCGAATTGAGCGGCATTGCCGGGGCCATTGTGAAATCCGAATGCAAAGCAAAGGGAATGCCCGCCCGCTCTACCGCACCGAGGCGCGCCATTGTCGAGGCGCGCTCATATCCGATGGATTTCTTCCAATAGGCCTCGCCCAGTTCGTGCAGGTAATAGACATTGGCGGAGACAATGGCTCCGAGATCCTTGATCCGCCGCACTTGTTCGGGATTCGACACGCCGAAATGCTCAATCGTGAAACGGTGATTGAAGCGCGGCTTCTCGTCCTGAAGCTTTTGCAAGACATCGAGCGCCAGTTCCAACCCCATGTCGCCCGTGCAATGGACATGAATCTGCTTGCCTTCCATCCAGAAGGCACGCGCATGGGCCTCGAAGGCCTCGGGCGCCATTAACCATTCGCCGTGATGCCCGTCGATGAAGCCCGGCTCCTGCATCTGCATGAGTTCGGCGAAAAAGCCGCCGTCGGTAAAGAGCTTCACGTTGTTGCCAAAAAAGAGCTTTTCAGTGCTGCGGCTGCCGTATGCGCGTACGCGCTTCACGTCTTCCTGGGGGTCACCCTCGAAGTTTCCACGTTGCAGCGCGCGGGGCACGATTTTCATCCGGAACGGGGTTTCGTCATTGTCGAGCGCGCGGCTCAGGACATCCCACTCCATCTCGTCGTTCATCAGTGGATAGGCCAGTTCACCAATGGTCGTATGCCCGCCAAGGTGAACTGTTTGCTTAACCAGTTCCAGGCCTTTCATGTAACGTTCGGGCGCAAGCAGAACCCGGTTCATCGCCTGAGCGGCAAGGGCCATCCCGGTTTCGAAGAAGCGCCCCGACGGAAGGTCGATCTGCGGGTGGCGCTCAAGATCTTCTCGCGGAACGCCCATCCATTCGATCGCAGCATCGTTGGCGATGATCTCGTGGAAAGATCGCTGCCAGACGAAGATCGGTTTTGTGGCCGAGACCTTGCTCAGGGCTTCACGGTCCACGTTACCGTGCCAGATGCGATGGAAGCCCCACGTGACCACGATTTCTTCATTGGCGCCTTCGCTTGCCACAATATCGGAAAGTCGGGCGATATATGCCTCGTGGCTCGTTACTGGCGCACAGGTCCGGTCAGGCAGCACCCATTCCATCGCAGTAATGAAATGGCAGGGCAACAAGATCGCGCCCAGGGTCGGATGCAGGTGTGGGTCGATGAAGCCCGGCATCAGCACGTGGTTCTCGAATCGGCGGTCGATCCGATGCGGATGGCTTTCGAGCCAGGGCGAAAGTGTCTCGAGCATGCCTGCCTCGACGATCCGACCATCTCGCACCGCGACAGCCGTGGCTTCTGGCTGGGACTCGTTCATCGTGATGATCTTGCGGGCCGTGAAAACAGTGATCTCAGACATCTCCATGTTTCCTTGCTGACGGAGGTTCAAAAATGCGCGTTGCCGAACACCCAGACGACTTGGGTTTCGACTTTTCCGGGGTTGCGGCACCAGTGACGGCCTTCGGCGGGGAGCTGGAAACTGTCACCGGCCTGAAGCAGGATTTCCTGCCCGTCGATGCGTAGCTCCAGCTCTCCCGACATGAGATAGCCGCCCTCCTCGCCCTTGCGCTGGCGCCCTTCTGCACCAGTTTCCGCGCCGGGAGCGAAGGTGGTGAGAATCATTTCGAGCCCGCCGGTCAGATGCGGTGAAAGCAATTCCTCGCGGACACCGGCGCGGCTGAGATTCAGTTCGCGGCGGCTAGTGCGGCGCACGACGATATCGCTTTCCGGTGTCTCTTCGAGCGCGGCGGCCGAGAAGAACCAGCTGATCGAAACATCCAGGCGAACCGCGATTTTGTCGAGCGTGTCCAACGTGATGGGGCTGATCCCCCGCTCCAGCTCACTGAGATGCCCGACCGACCGGCCAATATCTTTTGCCAGCTCGGAAAGCCTTATCCCACGCGACCTGCGCAACTCTCGAATCTGTCGTCCGACCGGGGCACTCGGGCTTTGTTGTGGCGTCTTGCGGTCCCGTCCCGTCGGTGTTGCTGGTTTCGCTGGCATCGTTGATTTTCCTCGCCGCTTTCAGAGACCTGAAAAAATGATTGCATTATTTCATATTTGTCGCAACCATTATGAAAAGCGGCCGCGAAAATTTCACTCGCCGATCACCAGCCCGTCGAAGGGACGGACAACAGGGAGACAGACCATGTTCGAAAGACTGACCAGGACGCTGAGGAACGCAGTTCCGATCGCACTCGCCGCTACGCTTTCATTCTCGTCCGCACTTCATGCCGAAGCCGAGGACGGCGGCACGATGACCGGCTTCACTACCGGCTACCGCACGCTTAACCCCGCCGTTCAGTCGGGTGCCGCCACCGGCGCTCCGGGCTCGCAGATCTTTGCCGGCCTGGTATCGGTCGGAGCCGATTACAAGATCGAGCCCTACCTTGCTAAAAGTTGGGACATCAGCCCGGATTTCCTGACCGTAACGTTCAAGCTGGTCGACAACGCCCGCTTTCACGATGGCCAGCCGATCACCGCCGAGGATGTGAAATTCTCGCTTGAGGCAGTGCGCGAGAACCACCCCTTTGGGCAGGCGATGTTCGGCAATGTCGAGAGCATCGACACGCCGGCGGCCGATACCGTGGTCATGCATCTTTCCAAGCCGGTTCCGGGCCTGCTCGTCTCGCTTCAGCCGCTTCTGATGCCGATCCTCCCCAAGCATGTCTACGGTGACGGTCAGCCGCTGAAAACCCACCCGCGCAACATGGAAAACGTGGTCGGCTCCGGCCCGTTCAAGGTGGCCGAGAACTCCCCGGCCGAGCGGCTGGTGCTGGTCAAGAACGAGGATTTCTTCATCCCCGGCAAACCGCATCTGGACAAGATCGTGTATCCGCTGGTCAAGGACCCGCTGACCCGTGTGCTGATGCTCGAGAAGGGCGAGATCGACTATGCCGCCTTCGCCGGCATCCGCCCGAACGATGCCACCCGGCTTGAAAAAGTCGACGATCTCACCGTCACCACCGACGGTTATGGCGCGATCGGCTATATCCACTACCTCGAGCTGAATCTGCGCGACAAACCGTTCAGCGACCGCAATGTGCGCGAGGCGCTGGCCCATGCGATCGACACCGGCTTTCTTTCCAAGGTGATCTTCGGCGGCCGAACCGTGCCCGGCACCGGACCGCTGCACATCGGCAACCCGTTCTATACAGCCGACGTGCCGGCCTATGCCGCCGACATGGACAAGGCCGCCGCGATGCTCGATGCCGCAGGCTATCCCGTCGGTGCCGATGGCGCGCGCTTCGCCTTCACGCTCGACGTGCCGAGTTGGGCCCCCGCCGCACATGTGCCGATGGCCGAGTATATCCAGGCGCAACTGGCCAAGCTGAACATCAAGGTCGAACTGCGCAAGGCGCCCGATTTCGGCACCTGGGTCAAGCGGATTTCGAGCTGGGACTACCAGGCCACGATGAACGGCTCGTTCAACTATCCTGACCCCACAATCGGCGTGCATCGCCACTTCGCCTGCGACAACATCAAGAACGTGATCTGGTCGAATACCCAGGGTTACTGCGATCCGAAGATGGACGAGATGCTGGCCGCGGCGGCGGTGGAATCCGACTTCGCCAAGCGCAAGGCGATCTATGCCGACATCCAGAAGAAGGTGCAGGAAGATCTGGTCTTCATCTACATGCCGCAGGATTTCTCGGTCACCGTCTTCAACAACAAGGTGGAGGGCCTACCCGCGTCGCCGTTCGGCGCGCTGGCACCGTTTTCCGACGTGTATCTCGACAACTGACACTTGAAGCTGCGGGTCGGACGCACCCTTGCTCCGGCCCGCTCCTCCTTCGCCCGCAACAGCCACTCAACCCTGTTCGCCATCCCGGAAAGGACATGACGTGCTGACTGGAATGCTCAGAAAACTGCTGAATGCCGCGTTGCTGCTGCTGGCGGTGCTGGTGTTGAATTTCGCGCTGATCCATGCCGCGCCCGGCGATCCTGTCGAGGCGCTGGTCGGCGAGATGGGCGGCGCCACGCCGGAGGTCATCGCCGACCTGCGCGCCCAGTTCGGGCTGGACCAGCCGCTCTACACCCAGATCGGAACCTATCTCGGCCGCGTGCTGCAAGGCGATCTGGGCCATTCGCTCTACTATGATCAGCCGGTTACCCAACTGATCGCGGACCGGATCGGACCGACCGTTCTGCTGGTCGTGGCCGCACTTTTCAGCGCCATCGTGATCGGCACGATGCTGGGTGTCTTTTCGGCGCAGAACCGTCGTTCGGTGCTCAGCCATCTGGTGACCGTGATCGCGCTCGCGGGCTTCTCGGCGCCGGTGTTCTGGGTGGGGATCATGTTGATCCTGCTGCTTTCGGTTTCCATCCCGCTGCTCCCGATCTCAGGCATGGCCGACTCCGGCGGCGCGGCGACGGGACTGGCCCATGCGCTCGATGTGGCGCATCATCTCGTTCTGCCCGCCCTGACGCTGGCGCTGATCTATCTCGCGTTCTACAGCCGCCTGTCGCGCGCCTCGATGCTCGAGGTGCTGGGGTCGGATTATGTGCGCACCGCGCGGGCCAAGGGCCTCTCGCGGCGGCAGGTCATCTACAAGCACGCGCTACGCAATGCCGTGCTGCCGGTGGTGACATTTGCCGGGCTCCAATTCGGGCAGGTGATATCGGGTGCGGTGCTGGTCGAAACCGTCTTCGCCTGGCCGGGCCTTGGTACGCTGGCGTTCGATTCCATCCTGCGGCGCGACACGCCCACGCTTCTTGGCATCCTGTTCTTCTCGGCCCTCATGGTGGTCGTGATGAACCTGCTGACCGACATCGTCTATCGCCGCATAGATCCCAGGATTCAAACCAGATGACCGATACCGCCCCCCTTTCCGCCGCATCCGCGCCCAGGCCCGTTTCGCCGGGGCTCCAGGCCTGGCGCATGTTCCTCCAGAACCGTGCGGCGGTGCTCGGCCTGGGCATCCTCGCGGCGATCGTCCTCATTTCGCTCGTCGGGCCGCTGGTCTATACCGTGCCCCCGCGCGAGATGGTCTGGATGCCGATGACCCCCCCGGGCGAATCCGAATACATCCTCGGCACGGATTACCTCGGGCGCGACCTGCTCGCCGGGCTGATCAACGGAGGCCGCGTAACCATCGCCATCGGCCTTTCGGCGGCGCTTCTGACCGTGCTGATCGGGGTGACGGTGGGCGCGCTTGCCGGCTTCTTTGGCGGCTGGATCGACAATGTGCTGATGCGCGTGACCGAGTTCTTCCAGGTGCTGCCCAACCTGCTTTTCGCAATGGTCGTGGTCATGCTGTTCGGCCCGACGCTGGTCAACATAGCCATTGCCATCGGCGCGGTTTCCTGGACTTCGACCGCCCGCCTGACGCGGGCCGAGTTCC
>JAUIBJ010000195.1 GCA_030428025.1 Alphaproteobacteria bacterium | reverse complement strand
CGATCTCCAGCACCGCATCGAGAGGGCCCAGCCGCCCCTCCGCATCCACCGCCGCCCGGATCGCTCCGGAAATCGGCGCATCGAGCGCGTTGAGCCAGGAAAGCGCCGGCGACTGCCCGGCGATGTCACCCGCCGGCATGTCCTCGATCTCGACGCTGAATTCCGCCGCCGTCTCGCCGATCCGGCTGGCATAGCTCATGGCCAGGGTGGTGGCATAGTCGCGCGCGCCCAGAAGGGCGAAATCGGTGCTGACTGTCAGTTGCTGCCCTTCGCGGGTGAAGGACACCCGCCCGCCATCCACCGTCCAGGCCTTCTGGGCACGGGCGTCCTCGTAGCGCAGGGTCAGGTTGTCGGCAGACACTTCGGTCAGGGCGGCGAATTGCGGGCGCTGGAAGAAGGCGTCGGCCTGTTCGATCAGCTCCGTCACGGTCTTGGCCTCGTCCACCCTGCCGGGGGTTTCGCCCACGCTGACCCCCACCACGCCGTCGGCATCGCGTCGCAGGGTCACCCGCGCACCCGAAAGGCGGATCTCGCCGGGCTGCACCTCTCCCCGAAAGAGCGGGGCCAGCGCCACCGCCCCCTGCACGTCCGACAACCGCGCTACCGGCGTGCCGGTCTCGTCGCTGATCAGCACCCGGTTCAGCGACAGCCGCGGCACGCCGTCCTTCTCGATCACGATCGAGACGTCGCCGAAGCTGACAGAGACACCCTCAAGCGCACTGTTGATCCGTGTGGTGATCCGGTCGCGCAGCCAGTCGGGCGCGGTGACGCGGGTGCCGATCATCGCCATCGCGGCCACGGCAGCGGCCAGCGCCAGCACAAGCACGACCCCGCCGCCCCACAGGCCGGCCTTCCGCAGTCGCCTGCCGCGCTTGGGTCTGGGTTGGTCCTCTGTCATTCTTTTCGTCAAAGAGCGGCCTGCCTCGGCTTTATTCTGGCGGTTTACACACTAATATGGAACTCAATTCCGCGAACAAAGAGGTTCCCCATGCTGAAACCCGCCGACGAGGCCCCCGATTTCACCCTTCCCCGCGACGGCGGCGGCGAGGTCACCCTCTCTGCCCTGCGCCCGGCGCCGGTGGTTCTGTTCTTCTACCCCAAGGACGACACCTCGGGCTGCACCAAGGAGGCCATCGCCTTTACCGGCCTTTCGGCCGAGTTTGAGACGGCCGGCGTAAAGGTCTTCGGTATCTCCAAGGACACGGTCGCCAAGCACGACAAGTTCCGCGACAAGCACGAGCTGGGCATTCCGCTCTTGTCCGATGCCGAAGGGGACGTGTGCGAACGCTACGGCGTCTGGAAGGAAAAGAAGATGTACGGCAAGAGCTTCATGGGCATCGAGCGCACCACCGTCCTGATCGGCGGCGACGGCAAGGTGGTGCAGGTCTGGCCCAAGGTGAAGGTGCCGGGCCATGCCGAGGCCGTGCTGGAGGCGGCAAAGGCGCTTTGATCCCAAAGACACTGTCGGACATGGCGGTGGAGGTTCTGACCACCGCCGACGGACGTGACAAGACCGCCCTGTCGCGCAAGCACGCCGCGGCGTGGTTTTCAGCGCGCGAGCGCGGCAGTCCGCCACCGCTCGGCCACTCCGTGCCGCCGGATTTCCCCGCCCGACCGGCGAAACCCCAGCTACTCGACCCGCGCGACGTGCCCCGCCGCCGGCCGGGCACCGCGGCAGGCCGCCTCGCCATCCTGCATGCGGTTGCGCATATCGAACTCAATGCCGTCGATCTGCACTGGGACATCGTCGCGCGGTTCGCCGATGTGCAGATGCCGCCTGGCTTCTATGACGACTGGGTGAAGTCCGCAGATGAGGAATCAAAGCATTTCAACCTGATATGCGACTGCCTTGAAGCACATGGCAGCCATTACGGAGCGCTCGCCGCCCATGCCGGCATGTGGCGCGCGGCCGAGGACACGGCTAGCGACTTCATGGGCCGGCTGGCCGTCGTGCCGATGGTGCTGGAGGCGCGCGGGCTCGACGTGACGCCGGGAATGATCGGGCTGTTCGAAAAGGCCGGCGACACGCAGGCCGTCGAGGCGCTGAGGGTGATCTATGCCGAGGAGGTGCACCACGTCGCCTATGGCTCCAAATGGTTTCACTTCCTCTGCGGGCGGCACGATCTCGACCCCAAGGAGGCGTTCCACAGCCTAGTGCGGCGCTACTTTCACGGCGCGCTGAAACCGCCTTTCAACGAGGAAAAGCGCGCCGAGGCCGGTCTGCCGCCCGATTTTTACTGGCCCCTGACCGACACCGCCTCGGGTGCCGCGCGAGGCTGACCGGTTCAAGCCTTTGCAAATCGGCAATTTTTCGCCGTTCTTGCGGCAAATTGCCGAATTCGCCGATTCGCGAAGCCAAAGCGCTTGCCCCGCAGGGTCAAGCTGGGTAATCACAGCAGAGGTCACCATGAAACAAAACGTGATAGATGGGGCCGCCTTGGGGATGGGGCAAAAGGGACGGGGGTTTCGTGCGAACACGACTCGCAATCAAGTTACATGCGGTATTGGAACATTATTTTCCGGAACGCCGGGTGTTCCTTCGGTCCGACAACGACACCCGCTTCATCCGTCTGAAGCCCGCCTCGCAACTCATCGCGTTCGCTGGCGTTTCGGCGGTCGTGACCTGGACGATAATCGCCACTGCCGTGCTGCTGATGGATTCGATCGGTTCGGGCAATTTCCGCGAACAGGCCAAGCGCGACCAGCGCACCTATGAGGCCCGGCTGAACGCGCTGGAAGCCGAGCGCGATCTGCGCGCACAGGAGGCCGCCGCGGCACAGCAGCGCTTCAACTCCGCGCTGGCACAGATTTCGGCCATGCAGTCCGAGCTTCTGGCCTCCGAAACCCGCCGCAATGAACTGGAAACCGGGATCGAGGTGATCCAGTCCACCCTGCGCCGGACCATGAAGGAACGCGACACCGCCCGCGAGGAAAGCCGACAGCTGGCGCTGACGCTGGAAGACAGCGGCGCCACGACGCTGTCGGGCGACGCCGGCAACGGGGTGGAGGCGACGCTCGAGATGCTGACTACCGCTCTGTCCAAGACCGCCCGCGAGCGCGACGACATCCACGAGGACGCCCGGCTGGCCCTGCTGCAGGCAGACGAGATGGCCGCCCGGATCCAGTTGATGCGCGATCAGAACGACCAGATATTCCGCCAGCTTGAAGACGCGATGACAATCTCGGTCGAACCGCTCGACAAGATGTTCCGGGCCGCTGGCATGAACACCGAAAACATGCTCGACACCGTGCGGCGCGGCTATTCCGGCCAGGGCGGGCCGCTGATGCCGCTCACCTTTTCCACCCGGGGCGAGGATCCCTCGCCCGACGCCATGCGTGCCAACCGCATCCTAAACCAGATGGACCGGCTGAACCTCTACCGGATCGCGGCCCAGAAGGCCCCCTTCGCCCTGCCGGTGAAGTCCTCCTTCCGCTACACCTCAGGGTTCGGTATGCGCTGGGGCAAGATGCATTCCGGCACCGATTTCGCCAGCAAACACGGCACGCCCATCTACGCCACCGCCGACGGCATCGTCACCCACGCCGAATGGCTGTCGGGCTATGGCCGTCTGGTCAAGATCCAGCACGAGTTCGGCATCGAAACCCGTTATGCCCATATGTCGCGCATTCGGGTGAAAAAAGGCCAAAGGGTCTCGCGCGGAGAGCGTATTGGTGATATGGGGAGCACTGGACGTTCCACCGGCACGCATCTACACTACGAGGTCCGTGTGGGCGGCAAGGCCGTCAACCCCATGATCTACATCAAGGCTGCGAACAATGTTTTCTAAGAGCAAAATCAACGATCCCGCCCCGAAGCCTGACAGCGCGGCCAAGGCGCCGATGGCCGAGCGGCCCGAAGCCGCGCGCAGCGACTCAGCCTCGGCCGAGTTCAAGTCCTCCGCCGCGCCCAAGGCCAAACCGCCGGCGTCGGTCCTGTCTTCGGACCTGCATATCACCGGCAACATGAAGACCACCGGCGACATCCAGGTGGAAGGCACGGTCGAAGGCGATATCCGCGCCCACCTGCTGACCATCGGCGAAGGTGCCACGATAAAGGGCGAAGTGATTGCCGACGACGTGGTGATCAACGGCCGCATCGTGGGCCGTGTGCGCGGGCTGAAAGTTCGCCTCACCTCCACCGCCCGGGTCGAGGGCGACATCATCCACAAGACGATCGCCATCGAATCCGGCGCCCATTTCGAGGGCTCGGTGCAGCGTCAGGATGATCCGCTCAACTCCAAGGCCAAGCAGCAGCAGTCGGTTCAGCCGCAGCAGAAGCCGCAGGCCGCCCCGGTTCAGGAAGCCGCCAAGGGCTGAGCTCCGTTCAGCCCGGGACAGACGAGGAAAAGGCGCCCTGCCCGGCAGCGGCGCCTTTTGTGTTTTTTGGGACCGGCCTGTCAGTCGCCTTGTTTTTCCAGTTCCTCCGCCAGTATGGGCATGGCCAGCGCCATGGAATGGATCCCCATGATCGAGGTCAGTTGCAGCACCTCGAGGATCTCCTCCTTCGTCGCCCCTTCGCGCAGCGCATTCTGCATGTGCCGACGCACGCCGGGTGCCCAGAGATGAGTGGTGGCCGCGTTGATCGCGATGAAGATCAGTTCCTTGTATTTCTGTGGCAAGGGCCCCTGTTTCTGCGGCACGGAACGGAAATTGAGGAAGGCTTCCAGATAATCCGGATCCATCTCCTCCATCATGTCCCACATCGGGTTCCAGTCGTCGGTCTGGCGCTGCGCCTCGGTTGCGGGATAGCTCTTTTCGGTCATCTCACCCTCCCCGGTGCTTGAAACTGTCGCGGCGGAAGGAATAGAGCGCGGCCGGATCGACCGCGGTGTCGATCACCGCCGGCTTGCCGCAGTCGAGCGCCGCCTCGACCGCCTCTGCCAGTTGCGACAATGTCTCTGCCTTGAAGCCGTTGGCCCCGTAAAGCTCCGCCAGCTTGTCGAACGGCGGGCTGGAGATGTCGGCGCCGATATAGCGCTCTCCGAAGAAATCGCGCTGATAGGCCTTCTCGGCCCCCCAGCAGCGGTTGTTCATTACCACGGTCACCGTATTGATCCCGTAATCCACCGCCGTGCTGAGTTCCGAGACGGTCATGCCGAAGCCGCCATCACCCATCAGGCTGATCACGGGACGCTCGGGCGCGGCCAGCTTCACCCCCAGCCCGGCGGCAAAGGAAAAGCCCACCAGCCCGAAATCGAGCGGCGTGAACAGGCTTTTCGGAGTGTGGTAGTTCAACGCGTCCGTCGCCTGCAGGCAGAGCGTGCCGGCATCCATCGTCACCGCCGCGTCCTTGGGCATCACGTCACGCAGGGTCTTGAACAGGCCAGAGGGATGGATTGGCATCGCGTCCACCTGCGCCTCCGCATCGCGCCTTTCCAGGAACGATGCCCGCTCGATCTTGAAGCCTTCCGTCCAGCTGTCGGCCAGCGCGCGGTCGTTGATTTTCTCGACCTCCGCGCGCAGCTGACGGGCCAGCGTGGGCGCGTCGGCCAGGATGCCAAGTTCGGCCGGGAAATAGCGCCCGATTGCCGTAGGCTCCAGCTCCACATGGATGAACTTGGCATCTTTGTTAATGTTGTCATAGCTGTAGAAGGTGGAGTTGAAGCCCACTCGCGTGCCGAGCGCGAGGATCACATCGGCTTCCTTCACCAGCCGAGAGGCCACGGCATTGCCGCGCGGGCCCATCTGCCCGGCATTAAGCGGATGGCCGAAGGGCACCGCGTCGCCATGGCCCGGCGAGGTCACCACGGGACAGCCCACCGCCTCGGCCAGAGCCAGACACTCCTCCGCCCCGCCGGTATTCTTGATGCCACCGCCGGCGATGATCACGGGCTGCACGGCTCCCGCCAGAAGCTTCGCCGCCGCCGCCACCGCGTCCGGTGCGCCGCCCGGCGCGGCATAGGGGCGGTACCTGTCGGGTGTGGGGAAGCCGTCGAATTCCGCCTGTGCCGAAAGCACATCACGCGGCAGGTTGAGTTGAACCGGCCCGCGCCGGGGCGCCATCGCCTCGCGAAACGCCTCGCGCATCATCTCCGGCACCCGGTCGGCCCCGGTCGCGGTCCAGGTTTTCTTGGTCACGGGTTTGAACAGTGCCTGCTGATCCACCTCCTGAAAGGCATCCCGGTAGAGATGCCCGGAGGCCAGCGCGCCGGCGATGCTGACCACCGGCGAATAGGCCGCCTTGGCCTGCGCGAGCCCGGTGACCAGATTGGTGGCGCCCGGCCCGTTCTGCCCGGCCAGAATCACCCCCGCCTGCCCGCTCATCCGTGCATAGCCGTCCGCCATATGGGTGCCGGTGCGCTCGTCATGCACGCCGATGAAACGGATGCCGGACGCGTCGTAGAGCGCGTCGAACATCTCCATCGTGGCCGAACCGATCAGGCCGAAGAGCGTGGTCACGCCCTCCGCCTCCAGCGCCTTCACCGCCGCCTGCCCGCCTGTCATAGTCTCCATGTCGCGTTTCCCTTGGTCCTGTTCCTGCTGTCCTTGCGTCGAAATATCGTGATGCCCCGGGCCCGAGTGTCAGAGCACCCCGGCAAGAAAGGCCTCGACCGGTTCGGCGAATAGCTCCGGCCGTTCGATCAGCCCCAGATGCTGAAGCCGGGGCACGATCACCACATCCGCCTCTCCCATCTCCTTGGCAATGGCCCAGCTCATCGCCGGGGTCGAGCCGCTGTCATGCTCGCAGGTCATCACCAGCGCCGGCTGCCGGATCGGCGGATCGGGGCGGATCAACTCCGTCACCCCCTCGGCCAGCACCTGCCGGTGTGCGGCATA
>JAUIBJ010000194.1 GCA_030428025.1 Alphaproteobacteria bacterium | reverse complement strand
CACCGTGATCCGCCACTTCTCGACCGGGGTGATCAGGAAGAAGTCCTCGCCTTCGCGTCGGAGAATGGTCGAAAACAGCCGCACAAGCGCCGACCGGTTGATCGGTGTGCCTAGATAGAACCACCGGCCGTCGCGGGCGATCCGCATGTCCAGATCGCCGCTGAACTCCGGAGACCAGCGATCCAGCGGCGGCATGCCCTCGCCCTGAGACGCGCGCACGGCGTCTGCCAGGCTTTCTGCTGACGGGGACGTGATCTTTTCTCCGCTCATTGCTTTTGCCATTTCCTGCACGCGCGATACACTCAATAAGTGAGATATAGCCTTCACGGGAGTTTTGCCATGTCAGACCACGACGATCTGGTGACGGGGATCGAAGCGCTGGAAGAGAAGCTGGCGCAGGCACGTGCGTCGATCACCCACCGGTTTATCGGCCAGGAACAGGTGGTCGACCTGGCGCTTTCGGCGCTACTGTGCGGGGGGCACGGGCTTTTGATCGGCCTGCCGGGGCTGGGCAAGACACGGCTGGTCGAGACGCTCTCGACCGTGATGGGGCTCGACAGCAACCGCATCCAGTTCACACCCGACCTGATGCCGGCCGACATTCTGGGCTCGGAGGTGCTGGAAACCGGCACCGATGGCACGCGCGCCTTCAAGTTTATTGCCGGGCCTATCTTCTGCCAGCTTCTGATGGCCGACGAGATCAACCGCGCCAGCCCGCGCACCCAGTCGGCCCTGTTGCAGGCGATGCAGGAACGGCAGGTGACCGTCGCCGGGCAGGATCGGCCGCTTTCCCCGCCCTTCCACGTGCTGGCCACCCAGAACCCCATCGAGCAGGAAGGCACCTATCCCCTGCCCGAGGCTCAGCTCGACCGTTTTCTGGTGCAGATCGACGTCGACTATCCCGACCGCGACACCGAGCGCGCGATCCTTCTGGCCACGACCGGCGTGTCCGAGGCGGATGCACATCGAGTCTTCACCGCAGAGGAACTGATCGAGGCGCAGACGCTCTTGCGCCGGATGCCGGTGGGCGAAAGCGTGATGGAGAAGATCCTCGA
The DNA here is from genome assembly GCA_030428025.1 of Alphaproteobacteria bacterium. Lineage (GTDB taxonomy): Bacteria > Pseudomonadota > Alphaproteobacteria > Rhodobacterales > Rhodobacteraceae > Roseovarius. The sequence goes on along the minus strand of JAUIBJ010000194.1, from coordinate 5,737 downwards.
TCTGGTCCGCGCGTTCCGGCCCGATGACCCGACCGCATCTCAGGCGGTGCGCGACTCGGTCGCCTGGGGGCCCGGCCCGCGCGCGGCGCAGGCGCTGATGCTGACGGTGCGCGCCCGGGCGATGCTGCAGGGCCGGCTGGCGCCGGACGTCGACGACGTGGCGGCGATGGCGCAGCCGGTGCTGACCCACCGGATGGCATTGAGTTTCGCAGCGCGTGCCAGCGGCGAAAGCCTCGACGGTCTCATCGCCGACACGGTCGCGCAGATCACCCGGATCGAGGCCGCCGCGTGAGCCTTGCCGCCCCCCTCCGTGCGCGGGCCGAACGCGAAGCGGCCCGGCTGCCGCCGCTTCTGGCGCGGGCCGAGCATCTGGCCGGCACCGTCCTTCTGGGCGAGCATGGCCGGCGGCGGCCGGGGTTGGGCGACGATTTCTGGCAATACCGCCCGGTGCAGGCGGGCGACGAGCGGCGCTTCATCGACTGGCGGCGCTCGGCCCGGTCGGATATGGAATTCGTGCGCCAGCGGGAATGGCAGATCGCCCAGAGCGTGGTGATCTGGGTCGACAATGCCGCCTCGATGCGCTTCGCCTCCGACAAGGGGCTGGTCGAGAAATCCGACCGCGCCCGCCTTCTGGCGCTGGCGGTTGCGATCCTGCTCAACCGAGCGGGCGAACGCGTGGGACTTGCAGGCGCCGAGCTTGCGCCGCGTCGGGGCGAGGCGCAAATGATGCGGCTGGCCGAGGCGCTCACGACAGAGAGCGACGAGGATTACGGCCGGCCTGCGAGCTCGGGTATGGTGGCACATGGGCGGGCGCTGTTCGTGTCGGATTTCCTCGGCGATATCGGCGCCGCGCGGACCGCGTTGACCTCCGCCGCCGACCGCGGCGTTCAGGGCGTGCTGCTGCAGGTGCTCGACCCGGCTGAAGAGGCCTTTCCCTATCGCGGACGGACGATCTTCGAAAGCGTCGGTGGCACGCTGGCGCATGAAACCCTGAAAGCCTCTGAACTGCGCGAACGTTATCTGGCGCGGCTGGCCGACCGCAAAGCCGAGCTGAAAGCGCTTTGCGCCACGACCGGCTGGCAATACGGCCTGCACCATACCGGCGACAGCGCGCAATCGGCGCTGCTCTGGCTGTTCCGGGCCTTCGACGGGGGACCGGCGCGATGATGCTCGGCCCCATAGGCTTCACCGCACCCTGGCTACTGCTGGCGCTGGCGGCGCTGCCGATCCTGTGGATTCTGCTGCGCGCCGTGCCACCCGCCCCGATCCGGCGACGCTTCCCCGGCGTGGCCCTGCTTTTGGGTCTGAAGGACGACGACAGCGTGACCGACCGCACACCCTGGTGGCTTCTGCTTCTGCGGATGCTGGCGGTGGCGGCGATCATCGTGGGGCTTGCCGGGCCGGTGCTGAACCCCGAGCCAGAGACCGAGGGCGAGACTGCCACCGGGCCGCTTCTGCTGGTGCTCGACGCATCCTGGGCCGCGGCCCGCGACTGGCCCGCGCAGGAAGCGCTGGTGGAGAGCATGCTGGCCGAGGCGGGGCGCGAGGCGCGGCCCGTTGCGATCCTGCGACTTGCCGATCCGGAACCACCCGTCTTCCGTGCCGCCGACAGCTGGCGCAGCCGACTGGCCGGACTTGCGCCAGCGCCCTGGGCCGCTTCGCCCGCCACCATGGCCGAGGTGTCCGAAATCCTAGGCGACGTGCGCTTCGAAACGCGCTGGTTCTCGGACGGGCTGGCGCGCGACGGGCGCGCATCGCTGCTTGAGGCGCTGGAGGCGCGCGGCCCCGTCACCGTCTATGAAAGCCCCGCGCCGGTGCTGGCGCTGGCGCCCGCCACGGTGACCGGCGGCGCGGTGGCACTGACCGCACGGCGCGCACAGGCCGGCACTCCGCGCGAGATCACCATCGAGGCGCACGGCCGCGACCCCTCGGGCACGCCGCGACTTCTTGCCACCCACAGATTGCAGTTCGAGCCCGACGCGACCGAGGCCACGGGCGAACTGGCCCTGCCGGCGGAACTGCGCGGCCGCCTGACCCGGTTCGAGATCGCGGGCCAGGCCCATGCCGGCGCGGTCACGCTGACCGACGACAGCCTGCGCCGCCGCGAGGTGGCGCTGATTGCCGGACGGGAAGACCGCGAGGGGCTCGAATTGCTGTCGCCGCTGCACTATCTGGAGCAGGCGTTGCAACCTTCGGCCGATATCCTTGACGGGGCGCTGATCGACATCCTGCCCGCCAACCCGGACGTGATCGTTCTGGCCGATGTGGCCACGCTGTCGGGCGCCGAGCAGGCCGCGCTTCTGGACTGGACCGAGAAGGGCGGGCTGCTTTTGCGCTTTGCCGGGCCCCGGCTGGCGGCAAGCGACGTCTCGCGCAGCGAGGAGGCGCCGTTGATGCCGGTCCGCCTGCGCGCCGGGGGTCGCACCGTGGGCGGTGCGATGAGCTGGGGCGAACCCAAATCGCTGGCCCCCTTCCCCGAAGGCAGCCCCTTCTTCGGGCTGGAGCTTTACGACGACGTCACTGTTTCGGCCCAAGTGATGGCCCAGCCGGACCCCACCCTAGCCTCCCGCGTGATCGCCCAGCTTTCCGACGGGACGCCGCTGGTCACGCGCAAGCAGATCGGCGCGGGCCAGGTCGTGCTGTTCCACGTGACCGCCAATGCCGAATGGTCGACCCTTCCGCTTTCGGGCCTCTTCGTGCAGATGCTGGAGCGGCTGGCCGTTTCCTCTGCCGTGGCCATGCCCGACCTTTCCGAGATGCAGGGAACGACATGGCAGCCGGTCAAGGTGCTCGACGGGTTTGGCCAGTTGCGCGATGCGGGCACCCTGCCCGGCGTGGATGGCGAGGCGCTGATCACCGACGGGCTTGGGCCCGAGATGCCACCGGGCCTCTACGAAGGGCCCGACCGGCGGCTGGCACTCAACGTGATCAGGCCCGACACCATCCTCACGCCGACTGCCTGGCCCGCCCGCATTCCGGTGCGCGGCCTTGCCCGGCCGGCCGAGGCCCCGCTGGGCGGTTGGCTGCTGGCAGCGGCGCTCTTGATGCTCATGGCCGACATCCTCGCCTCGCTGGCGCTGTCGGGGCGGCTTTTCCCCGCGCGCGCCGCGTTGGTGGCGCTTCTGGCGCTCGGCCTGCCGCAGGGGGCGGATGCGCAGACAGAGGACAAGGCATTGCGCGCGGCCTCCGAGGTGGTGCTCGCGCATGTGCTTACCGGCGATCCGCGTCTGGACGAGATGGCCCATGCCGGGCTGCGCGGACTGAGCGAGACGCTTTATTTCCGCACTTCAGTCGAGCCCGCCGAACCCATCGGCGTCGATCTGGAGGAAGACGAGCTTGCGGTCTATCCGCTTCTCTACTGGCCGGTCACGCCCGAGCAGCCGATTCCCTCGGCCGAGGCCTATGTGAAGCTGAACGAGTATCTGCGTACCGGCGGGATGATCCTGTTCGACACGCGCGACGCCAATGTCGCGGGTTTCGGCGCCTCCTCGCCCAACGGGCAGAAGTTGCAGCGCCTGGCCCGCCCGCTCGACATTCCGCCGCTGGAGCCGGTGCCCGAGGATCACGTGCTGACCCGCACCTTCTATCTGTTGCAGGATTTCCCCGGCCGCCATTCCGGCCGCGAGGTCTGGGTCGAGGCCGCGCCGGCCGACGCCGAACAGGTCGAGGGGATGCCCTTCCGAAACCTCAACGACAACGTGACCCCGGTGGTGATCGGCGGCAATGACTGGGCGGCGGCCTGGGCGATGGACGAGATGGGCAACCCGATGTATCCGGTGGGCCGGGGCTATGCCGGCGAGCGACAGCGCGAGATCGCGTATCGCTTCGGCGTGAACCTGGTCATGCATGTGCTGACCGGCAACTACAAATCCGATCAGGTGCATGTGCCCGCCCTGCTCGACAGGCTTGGCCAATGACGGCATCCATCGTCTTCGACCCGCTTCTGCCCTGGTGGCTGATCGCCTCTCTGGCCGGGCTGCTGGCCGCCGGCATCGCGCTGGCGCTTTTGCGCGGGCTGTCGGGCTGGGCGCTGCGGGGGTTGGCCGGGCTGGTGATGCTGGGGGCGCTGACTGGCCCCGCCTATCGGCAGGAAGAGCGCGAACCGCTCTCGGATATCGTTCTGCTGGTCGAGGACCGGACCGCAAGCCAGAGGTTGGGCGACCGGGCGGACATGACGGCCGAGGCCGCCGAGCGGCTCGCCGCGCAGCTGGACGCGCGCGAGAACACCGAGGTGCGCCGCATAACCGTGCCGGACGGGCCCGACAACAGCGGCACGCAACTGATGACCGCGCTCTCCGAGGCACTGGCCGAAGAACCGAGCGGCCGCATCGCCGGGGCGATCCTTCTCTCCGACGGCCGGCTGCACGATCTCGACCGGGCGCCGGAGCTTCCCGCGCCGCTGCACCTGCTGCACACCGGCCGCGAGGGCGACTGGGATCGCAAGCTGGTGATCGACAACGCCCCTGCCTTCGGCATCCTGGGCGAAGAGATCACCATGACGCTCAAGATCACCGATGACGGCAACGTCCCCGAAACCCCGGGCACCGTGCCTGTCGACGTGGCCGTCGACGGCGAGACGCCGCAGCGCTTTCAGGTGCCGGTGGGTCGAGAAATCGAGGTGCCGGTGATGCTGCCCCACGGCGGGCGCAACGTGCTGCAGTTCTCCACTCCCGAGGTCGAGGGCGAGCTGACCGACCGCAACAACACCGCGCTTGTCCAGATCAATGGCGTGCGCGACCGGCTGAGCGTCCTGCTGGTCTCGGGCGAGCCGCATCCCGGCGGCCGGACCTGGCGCAATCTGCTGAAATCCGACAGTTCGGTCGATCTGGTGCATTTCACCATCCTTCGCCCGCCCGAAAAGCAGGACGGTGTACCGGTGCGAGAGCTGTCTCTCATCGCCTTCCCGACGCGCGAACTGTTCCTCGAGAAGATCGAGGATTTCGACCTGATCATTTTCGACCGCTACAAACGTCGCGGCATCCTGCCCTCGATCTATCTCGACAATGTCCGGCAATATGTCGAGGCGGGCGGCGCGGTGCTGATCGCCGCGGGCCCGGATTTCGCCAGCGCCGAAAGCCTTTATCGCACGCCCCTTGAGGCGATCGTGCCGGCGCGGCCCACCGCCCGGGTTATCGAACGCCGCTTCCGCCCCGAGGTTACCGAGTTGGGCCGCCGCCACCCGGTAACCGCGGGGCTGGAGCCCAGGGGCGACGAGGACTGGGGCCGCTGGATGCGCCAGATCGAACTGGCCGACCCCACCGGAGACGTGGTGATGACTGGCGCCGAGGACAGCCCGCTTCTGGTGCTCGACCGCGTTGGCGAGGGGCGCGTGGCGCTGCTGGGTTCGGATCACGCCTGGCTCTGGAACCGGGGCTATGAAGGAGGCGGGCCGCAACTGGAACTGTTGCGCCGGCTGGCCCACTGGATGATGAAGGAACCCGAGCTTGAGGAAGAGGCGCTCTGGGCCGAGGCGACGGGCCAGGAAATGCGCGTCATCCGCCGGTCGCTGTCGGACACGGTGGGGCCGGTCACCATCACCTCGCCTTCGGGCGAGGTCTATGAAATGGAGCTGGACGAGGTCTCGCCCGGGCGGTTCGAGACGCTCTTCCAAGGGCCCGAGATCGGGCTCTACCGGCTGGAAAACGGCGAGCACAGCGCGGTGATCGGGCTGGGCCCCGCCGCGCCGGTGGAATTCGAGAACACCATCGCCAGCGCGACCGACCTGGAGCCCCTGCTC
>JAUIBJ010000193.1 GCA_030428025.1 Alphaproteobacteria bacterium | reverse complement strand
GCCGAGATGCGCGCCGGGGCCGAGGCGGCCTGCGAGGGCCTGAACACCGTGCGCATCGCCGAGGGCAGCGCCACCGACATTCCGGCCGAAGATGGAGCTTGCGACAAGCTCGTCTCACTGCAGGTCTTCGAATATCTCGACGACCTCCCCGCCGCCCTGGCCGAGGCCGCGCGGGTGCTGCGCCCCGGCGGTCGCCTCGTGATCGGCGACTGGCACTGGGACTGTTTCGCCTGGCACAGCGACGCGCCGGACCGGATGCGCCGCATGCAGGCCTCTTGGGACGGTCATCTGACCGAACGCTGCGTGCCGGCCCTGCTACCGCCTCTAATCGAGGAGGCGGGGCTGGTCTATGATGCGTGCCACGCCGCGCCGTTTACCGACACCTGCCTGCGGGCGGACGGGATCGCCAACATGATGCTGCATCTCATGAGCGCCTATGCCCGCGAGCATGCGCATCTTGCCGAGGCCGAAATCGACGCCTGGAAAGCCGAGCAGCAAGCGCTGGCCGCCTCGGGGCGGTTTTTCTTCTCGCTGACCCATTTCGTGACCGTGGCTCACAAGCGCTGAGCCACAGGCAAGGGGCTCAGACCGTCCCCTCGCCCGCCTTGCGCACCCGCACCGCGTTGATCTTCCAGCCACCCTCGCCCGGGATCATCTGGTATTCGAGAATATGCAGTGCGCCCTCGGCATCCCGCACCATGACGTTCTGCCAAAGCTCCCGCCCCCGCCGCTCGATGGAAAGGAACTCCACATCCGAGGGCCGCCAGACCATCGGATAGCCGTTCTTGACCATCGCGCCGAACCGTTCGGGCGTGCCGAAGATGCTCTTGATCATCGGGCTGGCGAAGGTGAAAGCGGTTTCGAAATCGTCGGCCAGAAAGGCCTCGATCTGGGCCGAAATGACCGCCTCTATGTCGTCATTCGCCTTGGCCGGGACCGCCATGGCGAGCGAAATCAGGATCGCGCCGAGTATCTGTCGCATAGTGCACCTCCATGGGGTGCCTACGCGTCAAGCGGCCCGACGGATCAGAAATCGCGGGCTCCGGCTCGGTTCAGTTCCCCTGGATCGAGCGCAGATAGGCCACCAGATGGGCTACCACGCCGCTGGTCTCGACGTTTTCGCCACTCCCGGCCTCAAGCGTCACCCGCCCGCCTTCGTTGAAGAAATCGCCATAGACCGGCATCTCGCTGCCGTGAGAGACCAGCGGGTCGCGCCCGTCGATCCGGTGGATCACCCGCTCCAGCGGAAAGGTGCCGTCATTCTCTTCGGTCAGAACCGTCAGATCCTTGGGCGGCACAATCAGCACCGGGCGCATCGGCCCCATCCCGTCGGCATCCTCGCCGTGACAGCTCGAACAGTAGCGCCAGAAGGTCTCGCGCCCCTCCGAAATGTCGTCGGCCACGGCCTGGCCGGCCGCCAGAGTGGCCGCCACGCAGGTTGCAATCGCCGTCATACGCATCGCGTGTCCTCCCTCAAGCCTGTATCGACGCCAGATAGCGCGCGATCGCCAGAAGTCCCGCCGGGGTTTCCATCCGAGTGCCGGCCTCGTCGCGCCACATCACCGTAGGGCCGGTCAGCACCGTGCCGAATTCCGGCATCACATGCGCGCGGCCCGCATAGCCATGCACCTTGGCCATCACGTCGCTCCACGGAAAGGCGCCGCCATTGCGGGCCGCAAGGCCGGTCAGGTCGGCCGGCGGCACCGGCAGATCGCGCGCCAGAACCCCGTCGCCCCGCCCGCTCTCGCCATGGCAGATCACGCAATACTGGGCATAGAGCGCGCGCCCCACCTCGGGCTCGGGGTCGGGCTCCGTCGCGGCGCAGGCGGCAAGCGCCAGCGCAAACCCCGTGATGGCACCGGCAAATCTCATCTCCCGCTCCGCGTCCTGTCGCCTGTTGCTCTAGTCAACCACGCGGGCCGGCACGCCACATTGATCTGGATCAGGCGAGGATTTCCGTGCAAATCTCGTGCCAAACCGTCCTTTTGCGGAGATGTGCTTCAATGCCCTTTAACACCACCTATGCCCTCGTCATGCTGGCCGCCGGCTTCGGCATTCCGATGCTCGCCGCCCTCAACGCCGCCCTCGGCATCCGGCTCGGCTCGCCGGCCGCCGCCGCCGTGATCCTCTTCGTGGTCGCCCTGAGCGCGACGGTGGCGGTTCTTGTCCTGACCAAGCCCGCCGCCCTGCTGAACGCGCCAACGGCGCCAAAGCACCTGTTCCTCGCCGGTTTGCTGGTGGCTTTCTACGTTCTTTCCATCACCTTCGTCGCGCCGAAATTCGGCGTCGGCAACGCGGTCTTCTTCGTGCTGCTGGGCCAGTTGATCAGCGCCGCCGCGATCGACCATTTCGGGCTCTTTGGCGCGGCCGTCTCGCCGCTGTCGCTGACAAGGATGGCGGGGATCGGGCTGATGGCCGCCGGCGTCTTCGTCACGCAGCAGGTTTAGGCCTGCCGGCGTCCCGTGCTAGGCTGTCCGCAAAGGAGATACCGCCATGCCCATAACTGCCCCTCGCCGCGCCGTCCTCGGCTGGATCGGGCTTGCCTGCCTGCCCGCCCCCGCGCTCTTCGCCCAGGACGCCGAAGAACCCGATCCGACTGACCTTGTCCCGCGCCGGTTTTCACCGGCGGAGTTCCGACAACTCTCGCAAGCCGAGCTTTACATGGTCGATCTCGCCATCCGTCGGAACCGGCGGATCGTGATCGACGGGTGTTCGGCTTCCGACAGCCGCACCATCATCCGGACCGCCGCCACCGACCGCACGGCAGGCCTGCAAATGATGCAGGCCCGCTGCGGCGGCTAACCCGTTTCGGCCTTGACCAAAGAAAGGGAAGACAGCATTCAGGCCCGCCCGTGTCGGCTTAAGCGGCGCGAATGCCACGGCCTCTGCGCGTTCTCGGCGCCTGGCAGCGATTGTTTGTGACCCGAGCCCCCGTTTTCAGGTAAATCACGCGCATGACATCCGCCGCGGGAACAACCGAAAGCTACCGGGCCTACCGGAATCTGCGCCGTTTCGGCTCGCTCGACGGGCTGCGCTTCGTGTGCATCTTCGCGGTACTCTGGCATCACGGGCCTTACCTCGACACCACGTCCGAGCCTGTCCCGATCCTTGCCCGCGGCTTTCTGGGCGTCGATTTCTTCTTCGTTCTCAGCGGCTTCCTGATCACAACGCTTCTTCTGCGGGAAGAGGCGCGCGACGGCAGCTTCTCTCTGCGCCAGTTCTACTGGCGCCGGATCTGCCGGATCGTGCCGGTCTATTTTCTGGTGGTCACCCTTGCCGCAATACTGTTCATCGGGTTGAACGGCGAGCGCCAGTATCTGGACATCCTGCCCTATTACTACCTCTTCCTGTCCAACTTCCTGACCGAGGACATCCCCCTTCTCGCGCCGACATGGTCTCTGGCGGTGGAGGAACAGTATTACCTGCTCTGGCCGCTCCTGCTGCTGATGCTGCCCCGTCGCTGGATCGTGCCGGTGCTGCTGACGGGGATCGCGCTCAACGTGGCCGGCGCGATGGGGCTGCTGGCGGTATTCGGCATCCGGCCGGTCCAGGTGGGCGAACTGTTCCTGGCCCTGCCCACCGCCACCTATGCGCCGATCCTGATGGGCTCTCTCACCGCGATTCTTCTGCACGACCCGCGGGGGTTTGCCGCCGCCTTCCGGCTCCTGGGCCACAGCTACGCACCGCTCGCCGCCTTCCTCGGCCTCGCCATTGTCATCCAGCTTGCGCCCGCAGACATCGCCGGGCTGCCCAACCTCGCCATCCACGCGATGATGTGCCTGAGCCTCATCACCATCGTTGTGCGGGAAGATCACGTCCTGCGCCCGGTCCTGGCCTTCCGGCCGGTCGCGCGGGTGGGCGAGATCAGCTATGGTATCTACCTCTACCACCTCTTCGCGCTGCATGCGGTGACGCAGGTCGCAAAGGCCGCGGGGCTCGGCCCCACTATCGTCTTCGTGGCCTACACGCTGCTCAGCATCCTCGTTGCCGAACTCAGCTTCCGCACGGTCGAGGCCTATTTCATGAAACTGAAGACCCGCCGCCCGTTCGCGGCCCGCGCCCCGGCGCAAGGTCCCTCCGGCAAGCCCGAATAGGCGCGGCCGCGCGGGTCAGCCCTTCCCGGCCAGCGCCAGCGTCTGAGCCCAGACGGCCTCGTCCACCTCCACCGGGTCGGTCTCCTGCCGCCCCGCGCCGGGGATGCGGCCGCCCCCGTCGCGGTCCACGACCTCCGCCACCCGGGCGAAGCGGTCGTGAAAGGCGCCCGAGAGCCCCGGGTCGATCAGCAGGTAATAGTCACCGATATCGTGCGGCTCCCCTTCCGGCGCCTTCAGCGGGCCGATATCCGGCCCCGCGCGACTGCCGGTCATGCCGGCGGCAAGGAATTCGGCCATCAGGCCAAAGCCCCAGCCCTTGTAGCCCCCCATGCTGACCAGCGAGCCGCCAAGCGCGGCCTCGGGGTCGGTGGTAGGCTTGCCCTCGGCATCCACCGCCCAGCCCTCGGGGATCGCCTCGCCCGCCGCCTTTGCCATGGTGATCTTGCCAAGGGCCACGGTGGTGGTGGACTGGTCGAACAGCATCGCCAAGCCCCCCTGCCCGTCGGGCACCGCAAAGGAGATGGGGTTGGTGCCGATCACCCTTGTCTTGCCCTCCGGCGGCGCGACGATGGGCGAGGCGTTGGTCATCCCCAGCCCGATCAGCCCCTCGCGTGCGATCTGTTCGGTGAAATACCCCAGCGACGTGCAGGTATGGGCATGACAGATGGCAAGGCTCGCCACGCCACATTCCCGCGCGGCCTTCGCCGCCTCGGGTAGTCCGCGCGCAAAGGCAGGCTGCGCGAAACCAAGCCGGGCATCGACCGTCACCGCGCCGGGACGCGGGCGCGTCACCTCCGGCTCCACATCCCCCTTCACCCGGCCGCTTTGCAGCTGTTTGCAATAGCTTTCCAGGTAATAAAGCCCGCAGATCCGGTTGCCCACCGCCTCGGCCGCGCGCACCGCGCGCGCCACTTCGCCGGCGATCCACTCCTCCGCGCCGTGGCGCATCAGCGCCGCTTTCGTCGTCGCCTCGACCTCGTCCAGCGCTACCGACCTCATCCGCCCCTCCGTAGTTTTCAGGTCCGGGCAACTTGATCGGCGCGTCCGCGAAGGTCAATTCAATCCTTCTGAAGCCGCTTTCAGCCGAAACGAATCGGCGATCAGCCGGCCACCACCTGCCCCTGATCGAGCCGCACCACCCGATCCATCCGCGCAGCAAGCTCGAGATTGTGGGTGGCGATCAGCGCGGCAAGGCCAGTGCCGCGCACCAGTTCCATCAGCGTGTCGAACACCTGATCCGAGGTCGCTGGGTCGAGGTTGCCGGTGGGCTCATCGGCCAGCAAAAGCCGCGGGCTGTTGGCCAGCGCCCGGCAGAAGGCCACCCGCTGCTGCTCGCCCCCCGACATGGCCGAAGGCCGGTGTGTCGACCGCCCGGCGATGCCCACCCGAGCCAACAACTCGTCCGCCCGCGCCACGGCATCGGCCCTGGGCACCGCATTGGCGAGTTGCGGCAGCACGATGTTTTCCCGCGCGGTGAACTCCGGCAGCAGGTGATGGAACTGATAGACAAAGCCCACCTCGCGCCGGCGCGCCACGGTGCGGCGCCGGTCGGACAGGCCCGTCATCGCCTCGCCTCCGATCTCGACCGTGCCGGCATCGGGCGTGTCAAGAAGCCCCGCGATATGCAGAAGCGTCGACTTGCCCGCGCCCGAGGGTGCCACCAGCGCCACCATCTCTCCCGCCGCGATCTCAAGTGCCGTGCCGCGCAGCACCTGCACCTCGCCGCTGCTGCCGCGATTGTAGGTCTTGTCGATCCCGTCAAGGCGCAGCATCGGCTCACTCATAGCGCAGCGCCTCCACAGGGTTCATCCGTGCCGCCCGCCGGGCGGGAAGGATGGTGACCAAAAAGCTCAGCCCCAGCGACAGGCCCACGGCCGACAGCACGTCCCAAAGCTCCAGCTTGGCGGGAAGCTGATAGATACCGCGGATCGACGGATCCCACACGCCGCCGCCCATCACCATGTTCACGAAAGAAAAAACCGGGTCGATATAGATGGCGAAAAGACAGCCCAGCACCACGCCGAAGGCGGTGCCGATCAGGCCCGTGAATGCCCCGCAGATGAAGAAAACCCGCAGAACCGATCCTTCGGTCAGCCCCATGGTCCGCAGGATGCCGATGTCTCGCCCCTTGTTCTTGACCAGCATGATCAGGCCAGAGGTGATGTTCATCGCCGCGATCAGAACGAGGATGGAGAGGATCACGAACATCACGTTGTCCTCCACCTCCAGCGCCCGCAGAAACCCGCCCGAGGCGTCCTGCCATGTCCAGAGCCGGGCCCTCTCGCCCGCCGCCTGCAACAGGTCCAGCGCCATCGTCTCCACCGCCTCGGGGTTTTCGACCATGACCTCCAGCTCGTCCGCCCGACCCTCCCGGTTGAAGAAGCTCTGCGCCTCCGCAAAGGGCAAATAGACGCGCACCCGGTCGATGTCGTAACGCCCGGCGCGGAAGATATAGACCACCTCGTAGGCGTTGATGCGCGGGCTCGTGCCAAAGGCCGTCTTCACCCCGTTGGGCGAAATGAGCTTGATCCGGTCGCCCACGCCCACGCCCAACTCCTGCGCCACGCCCGAACCGATGGCCACGCCCTCGCCAAAGCGGTCGATGTCACCCGTGGCCTGTTCGGGGTCGGCGATGCGCGGTATCGTCCTGAGATCCCCGGGCGCGATGCCGAACACTTCCACCCCGGCGTTGCGCTCGCGCGCACTGGCCATCACCTGCCC
>JAUIBJ010000192.1 GCA_030428025.1 Alphaproteobacteria bacterium | reverse complement strand
AGAACCTGTCCTCGAAGCGCACCATAGCGATCTACGGCTCGGCCGTGGCCAACCGGCAGTTCCCGGGCCTGCTGCAGCTCTCCGGCCGCGTCTGGTCCCTGACAGGCACGCCGGCGCCGAATTACCCTGTCGAGATGTTCACGCATATGCGGGCGTTGTTCCCCGAGACATTGGCCATGGCGTCCGACCCGTCGCGCCGCTATGACCACGAGGCGTTTATCGGGCGGTACTGCAAGACCGTCGACAAGGGGTTCGGCGCCAAGGTCGTGGGATCGAAGAACACCGACGACCTGCGGGCCAGGCTGGCGCCGCACGTATTGCGCCGGCTGAAAAAGAACGTGCTGCCCGACCTGCCGGAGATCCGGTACGAGCCGCTGATCTTCGACGCGCCTGGCGTGGTGGCGTCCTTGTCCGAAATCCCGCACGAAGAGATGGCGAAGGCACGCGAGGCGCTGAAAGACCCCGAGCGTGGCCTGCAAAGTCTCGCGGTCGAATTGGCCACGCTCCGGCGGGTGACGGCGCTCGCCAAGGCCGAGATCGTGCGCCAGTGGGTCGAGACGTTTCTCGAAGAGACGGACCGCAAGATCGTCATTTTCGGGCACCACACCGAGCCGCTGGAATACCTGCAGCACAAGCTGAAAGGCGGCAACGCGACGCCGGGGAAGGACCGCGCGCCGATGATCCTCGGCAAGACGCATTCGCGGCACCGGGAGGCCGCCATCGAGCGGTTCCAGAACGACCCGAACGTCCGGGTGTTCCTTGGCCAGATCACGGCGGCGGGGACGGGTATCACGTTGACCGCGGCGAGCGATCTCGTGTTCCTGGAGCAAAGTTGGGTGCCTGCTGACAACGCGCAGGCCGCGATGCGGATCCACAGGATCGGCCAGAAGCGTGGCTGCATGGTCCGTTACGCGATGCTGGCGGGCTCAATCGACGAGGCGGTGCAGAACGTGCTGGCGAAAAAGTCCCGCGAACTGTCAGAACTTTTTGACTAGGTTGTCGGATTTGTCGTAATCTGGAAACAGACATGATTCGGAGGTTACGATGGGATACCAACGGTGGGACCCGGCCGATATTTCGAAATTGAAAGCGATGGTGGCGGCCGGGATGCCCCGCAAGCAGATACTCGCGGCGTTTCCCGATCGCAGTGTCACGCAGGTGCGCAGCAAGATGAGTTACCTCGGGCTGCGCACCACGAAATCCTGGAAGGACAAGCCCGCGCTGCACCGTTACCAGTTGACGGTTGTCGGCACGAAGATCGGCAATCTGCGCAAGGAACTTTCGCCGGCGGTGCAGGACAAGTTGCTGAGCTATGCGTCGCGGCACGGCACCACGATAGCCGGTGCGATCGATGCGCTGCTGCGGGGTGTGGAGTGAGGTACGGCAGCGTTTGCAGCGGCATCGAAGCCGCAACACAGGCATGGCATCCGCTCGGATGGGAGCCTGTGTTTTTCAGCGAGATCGACAAGTTCCCGTCTGCGGTTCTCGCTCATCATTACCCGCATGTTCCGAACCTCGGCGACATGACGAAATTCAAGGAGTGGCCAGATGAGCAAATCGACCTTCTCGTGGGAGGGACGCCCTGTCAGTCGTACTCGGTTGCAGGACTTCGCCAAGGACTTGACGACCCACGGGGCGACCTCATGCTTACGTATATTGCTATCGCACGTCGGTACCGACCCCGATGGCTGGTGTGGGAAAATGTTCCCGGCGTCCTGTCCTCCAAGGGAGGACGGGACTTTGCTACCTTCCTCCGGGCGCTGGCAGAATGCGGGTATGGGTTCGCCTACCGAGTTCTGGACGCTCAGTACGTCCGAACATGCCGACACCGGGGAGCCGTTCCACAGCGGCGGCGCCGTGTGTTCGTTGTCGGATATCTTGGAGACTGGCGACGTGCCGCGGCGGTACTATTTGACGGCGAAAGCCTGTCGGGGAATCCTCCGCCGCGCCGAGAAGCGGGGCAAGGTGCTGCCCCCACCCTTAGCGCGCGCACTAGAGGCGGTGGCGGGCTCGGAACCGACTTCGACTGCGACGGGGGATTGATCGCGGCCCCTGTCGCCTCGACGCTCAACGCTCACTTCGGCGACAAGCAGGGGCTGGAAGACCAGCATGTCAACCAAGGGTGCCCGCTCTACGTCGCCCATGCCCTGCGCGGCGAGGGTTTCGACGCCAGAGAGGGCGGGACGGGGCGCGGAACGCCGATTGTGCCAGTGGCCTATCGGACGGCGGGCGATGGTGCGGTTTATGAGGAAGGCGACGTGACCGCGCCGCTGACGACTGCGACCGATCCGAGCGCGCAAGTGGTGGCTTTCTCAGCCAAGGACTACGGCGGCGATGCGATGGAGAACGTCAGCCCGACGCTCAGGGCAGGCGGCCATCATGGAAGCCATGCGAATGCGGGCGTGATGCCGGCGATTGCCATTCAGGAACGCGCGGTCAGCGAAAACCCGAACAACGGGCCGGATGGAGCCGGGATCAGGCAGGACGGCGCAGCATATACGCTGGAAGCGCGGACGGTCACGCAGGCCGTAGCATTCGATCCGAACCAAGTGACGAGCAAGGCCAACCGCAGCATTCCGCGCGGTGATGTTCTCCACACCATGCCAGCGAGCTCGTGCCCGCCGCATCTGGCAACACCTTGGGCCGTCCGCCGACTGACTCCGACCGAGTGCCACAGGCTTCAGGGCTTTCCCGACGGCTTCTGCAACATTCCGTGGCGCGGCAAGGATCACGCTCCGGATGGCCCGCAATACAAGGCGCTCGGGAATAGCATGGCGGTCAACGTCATGGAGTGGTTGGGCCGGCGGATCGAGATGGTGGAGGCGAAACCGTCTAGCCACGCCCGGCTTGTCGGATATAATGACACGACAAAGACCCGCGAATCACCGCAAAACGACACAGGAGCATTTACGATGCCGTTCACGCTGACTCTTTCTGCCGATACGATGGACGAACTTGCTGCGCAACTGGCCGAAGCCAGCGCGCAGTTCAACGGGGACGACGGCGGTTCCGACGAGACCGACGCCAAGCCCAAGGCCACCCGCAAGCCGAAGGCGAAGCCCGCCGAGAAGAAGGCGGAACCCGCCGAAGAACCGGAAAAGGCCAAGTCCGAGCCGGAGCCTGAGAAGAAAGCCGATGAGCCGGCACTGACGCTTGCCGACGTGCGCGAGAAGCTGGCAGCGCTCATTGGCATGGGCGAGGCAGGCAGCAAGGCCAGCGTCGAGATCATCGCCGGGCTCGGCGCGAAGAACGACCAGGGGCTACCCAAGGCCGACATGCTCAAGCCCGAGCAGTTCGCCGAGTGCATCGAGCTCGTCGAGGCCAAGATCGAGGAACTGACGCCGAAGGGCGTTCTCTGAGATGAACGCCGGCGCCCACACCGACCGCGACCACGCGAGGCTCGCCCCGAGCGCCATGCACCGTATCGAAGGGTGCCCGGGCAGTCTCGCGATGGAAGAGCGGATGCCCCCCGGCAAGTCGTCCGCGGCAGCCAACGAAGGCACCGCCGCGCATGAACTGGCGGCGTGGGCGCTCACGATGCAGCGCGATCCGGCAGACATGTTGGGCCGCGTGATCGACATCACCGGCAAGGACCACGCCCGCCGTTTCCTCCAGAAAGGCGCCCCGCTCACGGACGACGGCACCCGCTGGCCGGTGACGGAGGAAATGGTCGAGGCGGTCAAGGTCTACGTCGAGCACATACTGTCGCTCGGCGGCGAACGGCTGGTCGAGCAGCGGCTCCACATGACCCGCATTCACGAGGACATCTGGGGCACCGGCGACGACATCACATGGCTCGCCGACGAAAAGCACCTGCATGTCGTCGATCTGAAATACGGGCGCGGCGTGGTGGTCGAGGCCAAGGACAACTCGCAGCTTGCCTGCTACGCGTCCGGCGCACTGACCCGGCTTGAAGCCGAAGGCATTTCGGGCGCGCGGACTATCACCATGACGATCGTGCAGCCTCGTGCGCCACATGACGAGGGCCCGGTGCGGTCATGGACCGTCGACGCCGCGGAACTGGCCGACAAGGAACTCGACATCGCCGGATCCGCCAGGGCTGCGCTGATCGCGACCGGTCAGAACGACGTTGGCTCCGACGAGTGGAACGCCGAATGGCTTCGACCGGGCGAGCACTGCCGGTTCTGTTCATTCGGGGCGCAGTGCCCGAAGCGCGCGGAGCAGGCAATCGCCGATGCGCAGGCCGAGTTCGCTGACGATGGCACGATGACGCTGCCGGAACCGGAAAGCATGACGCCGGAGGCGCTGGCTGACACGTTGCGCAAGGCCCGCCAGATCCAGCACTGGATCAACGCGGTCGAGGAACACGCCAACGCCGAGGCGCAGGCGGGTCGCATCCCGCCGGGCTTCAAGCTGGTGGCGAAGCGCGCGACCCGCTCATGGAAGGACGAGAGCACGTTCGTGGCCATGGCGCCCATGCTGTTCTCTGTCGATACCGCGCAGATGTACGCAGCACCCAAGCTGCTCTCACCGGCACAACTGGAGAAGTTGCTGCCGAAGGACGAACGTGCCGCCCTGGCGACGTTCATCACAAGCAATTCGTCGGGGACCAACCTGGTGCCCGCGGATGACGCCCGGCCGAGCACTCGTCCGAGCGCCGAAGAAGACTTCGCAACCTAGACCACTACAGGAGCCTCTTATGGTCGATTTCAATACTTGCGTCGAAACCAAGTCGGGCAATATTCGCACTCCGAAATGCCGTCTCAGCTACGTCTATCTCGACAACCCGAACCCCAAGGCCAAGGTCACGTCGGGCAACAACGCCGGCAAGTTCAAGTACACGGTGTCGTTGCTGATCCCGAAATCCGCGGACATCTCGCTGCTCAAGAAGGCAGCGGAAGCGGCTGCAGTCGAAGAGTTCGGCGCCGAGAAGTTCAAGGCGCTGGTCGAGGCCGGCAAGTTCAACACGCCGTTTCTCGATGCGTTCAAGGCGTCGAAGACCGAGAAGAACCCGGGCGGCGATGACCGGATGCAGGACTTTCTGCTGATCCGCACGGACAGCCTGACGAAGCCCGGCATCCTTGAATCCAACGGGCAGGCCATCGGCGACGACTACAGCGGCGTCTACGCCGGCCGGTGGGCGTTTGCGACGCTGAACGCCAGCGCGTACCCGTCGATTGATGGCGGCAAGGCCGGGGTCAAGTTCTACCTCGGCAATATCCAGTTGCTCGATCACGACGAGCGGCTTGGCGGCGGTCGTCCGCAGGCCGAGGATGAGTTCGAGCCCGTCAACGTGGCCGGTGGGGGCGAAGCGTCCACCGACAGTGTGTTCGGCGAATCTTCGTCAGGCGTGCTGTGATGTTCGCGATCCAACATACTCCGACGGGCCGGCTTTTGCCGGCCCCAAGGGGGCGCGGCGGGAGGGGAGGCACTTTCGTCGAGTTCGGTGATGACGGCCCCCCGCGGCTGTTTGAAAAGCGGGTGTCAGCGGAACACGCGCTGCGCTGGTGGCTCGGCGGCCAATGCGTTGTCGGCCAATATCAGGGATGGGAGGGCGACGTAGACGAAGACTGGCGGATCGTGCCGCAGAAGCATCGCAAGGGCAACGAAGTCGCGATCGTTGAAGTCGAATTGGTCGTAAAGGGGTAGTCCGCCATGCCCGTCCCGCTCGACAAGTTTACCGACAAGGAACTGCTGACGCTCTGCGCCCTGGCCGACGAGATTTTCGTGCAGTTCGATCTTGGCAAGGTGCTGACCGAGGCCGAGACGGGCTTTCTGGCCATGATGCGGTCCAAGCAGTTGTGGACGCCGGAAACCGATGGGCAAGCGGTCTGATTTCGAGAGGGTGCCGCGGGACTTCTACCCGACGCCTGCCGCTGCCGTCGAGCCGCTGCTGAGATACCTTCCCGCCAGTTTCACCTTCGTGGAGCCGTGCGCCGGGGACGGGGCCCTGGTTGGCCACCTGGAGGCGGCGGGCGGGTACTGCCTGTGGGCCGGGGACATCGAACCGAAACACCCTAGAGTGAGCCACTGCGATATGTCCGCTTTTCCGAATGTTTCGATCGCCGACTATGTGATCACCAACCCCCCGTGGCGGCGGGACCTGCTGCACCCACTGATCCTGCGCGCAGCGGCGATGCTGCCGACGTGGCTGCTGTTTGACGGCGACTGGCTGTTCAACAAGCATTCGAACCCGTTCAAGCCCTATTGCCGGAAGGTCGTGCCGATCGGCCGCGTGAAGTGGATCGAGGGATCGAAGCACGCCGGCAAGGACAACTGTGCGTGGTACCTGTTCGGCGCGGAGCGCGGGCCGGGCCCGGTGGTGGAGGGGAGGGGGTGACTCGCCGTATCGACATACTCAGCCGGATCCTGCAACGGATTGTGGTGGCGCCGAGCGGGTGCTGGCTGTGGACCGGTCCGCACTCCGGGTCGAATGGCCGGGGCCACAGTTACCCCCGCATGTGCCTCGATGGCCAGACCGTGGCAGTGCACCGGGTCGTATACACTCATTATTACGGGTACGTGCCGGGCAAGAAGCAGATCGACCACACCTGCAAGAACCGCTGCTGTGTGAACCCGGATCATTTGGAAATGGTGACGCACAAGGAGAACCAGCGCCGGAGGGATCGGCGATGACAACCCTACATCTCGACTTCGAAACCCGCAGTCCCGTCGATCTCAAGAAGACCGGCACCTACGTCTACGCCGCACACCCCGACACCGACATCTGGTGCGCTGCGTTCGCCATCGGCGACGAAAACCCCCGGCTCTGGATCCCCGGGGAACCCTGCCCGCCTGACGTGCGCGAGCACATCGAATCCGGCGGCACCGTGACCGCCCACAACGCGGCTTTCGAGAGGATTATCT
>JAUIBJ010000191.1 GCA_030428025.1 Alphaproteobacteria bacterium | reverse complement strand
GGCGGAGATCGTGAAGGGCAGCGAGATATCGCGCCATTTCCGTTCGCCACCGTCCTCGGCCAGGTAAACATCCGAGGCATAAGCCGGGAAGTCATCCGGCTGCCAATCATTCTCCGGGCTCACGAACTGACCGCGTACGCCGTTGAAGTTCGATGACATCGTCACGCGCGTGGCCAAAGTCAGACCGCCTTCGCGGACATGGTCCGAAGTCAGCGCGACATCAGGCGCGCGCCATGCGCCTGCGTGGATGCGCCAGGACCCGCCCGAGAAGGCGCAGCGCCCCGCAAAAGACGACAGCATCCCCTCTATGATGGTTTTCGGGACCTCTGAGAGGGTGATCACCCCGTTGCAGGCATAGCGCGGCTCGGATCCACCGCCGGCGAGCGGAACAGCCTCGTCACAGATGTTCGCCGCCTCGACCAAGGACAGTTCATCAATGCCGTCTGGCTGACCAATGCGCGCGCCAATGCCCCATGTTGAATTCGACATATAGTCTGCCAAGCAAAGGGCGGGGTTTTCGGAATAGCCTGCGGTTTGCGTCCGCGGGTCCCAGATGTCGTCCTTCCCCTCAATATCCACCGTAATGTTCGGGATGCCCCCCGGAAAGGCGTCCTGGTCATAGGTGAGCCGCAACCGGATCGCAGCACAGCCCCGTAGACGATGGTTCTCGGACCACTTGTCCGGCAGCGCGGATTTCAGGCCCGCGAAAGCCGTCTGGTTGGCGGCGCCGAGTTTCTTCTCGACGAGGACCTTTCCGGACCAGCGGCCCTGCGCGGTCCCGGAGGCATTCACCGCCACTTCGCCTTCGAAATAGATGGCCCCGATCGATTTCACCCGATGCGTGGCCAGCACGATCACCAGGTCGAGGTATTTGTTATCCGATCCTGAGGAATGCAGGAAGACGATGACCCCGCCCTTGCGGGTGCGGCCATAGACAAGATCGCGCGGCACGACCGGTTCGCGGATCGTCACGGTGCGCGGCTGCATCGTGGTCTGCGGTTTTGGCATCAGGGCCTGCGCCGCATAGGACAGAAGCAACGTCCCACCGATCCGCAGAAGGGCTGCACCAATTCCGCCCGCAGCCAATACGCCGCTGATCGCCCCCGCGATCGCGGTGACGGCTGTCACGATGAAGGGCATGGATTGGGTCCGTATTCAGATGGGCCAGGCAAGCCGGCAGGAGGTCAGCGGCACAGTCATGAGGCCTTCGGGCGCCATGCCGACCGCCGAGGCCCCAGTGCAGATGCCGAAGCCAAGACCGGTGTCGGCCAGAACGATGTCGCCGCGCCCAGCAAGAAGGACAGACGGACGAGGTTCGCCCAAGAGCGCGCGCCCCATTTCTTCGAGCGAGGCCCAGCCCAGGCGGCGCATCACGCGCTGCCCGCCAAGCGCGGTGGTGTAACGACCCCGCCAAAGAGCAGCGACATCCTCACCACCGGTCAAGATCATCCGCGTCTCGAAAGCAAAGGTTGGGCAGTCATGGACGCTCCAAACGAAAGGCTTAGCCCGTGCCGTATCGATGGCTGCGGCGAGAAGGCGTTCCCAGTGGTCAACGCGAGGGAGCATCATCCGCGTCCCCAGGTTATTTCGCGATCCTGGATCGCAGTGACGTATTCAAACCCAAGATCGCCGGAGAACAGCACCTGTTGGCTTTCATGGGTGTAGCGCCAGGTCCGCGCAACGGTCAGGTCAATCAGACGGCTTTCATAGCTGATGGTGATCGTGCAGGTATCCGCATCATCCTTGATTTCGGGGACATCAAGCCGACCAGAGAAAGCCTGAACTGGATCGGCGATGATGCTGCCATTCTCAGCCAGCAGTCCCAGCCAGATGCGACCCGGCAAGCCTTGGCGGGCCTCCTCGATGGCCATCTGCACCAGATCAAGTGGTACGCCTGAGAGCGATACCGCCGTTCCACCCGCCACGACCTCCCCGGTTTCGTCGAGGGAGCCGAGCCCGAGCAGAGACCCAGCTCCAGCCCAGCTTTGGCCGTTCCAACTCACCTCTCCCAGCCCTGACCAGATACGCACCCAGCCCGTGGCGAACTGGCCCTCGAAGAAGATGACGGGTCGCAAGTTTTGATCAGCCAGCGCAGTGGCAAAAGCGACGGTAAGATCGCGGCTCATCAGAGCGCCTCCCGCGCTGATATCGTGAAGCGGTGCTGATCCGCCCGGCCGATGACCGAGGGCACTGGAGCCGTGAGCCGCAATAGAACAGACGGAGCATCAAGGCCAATCAGCGTGCCGACCGGCACGGAAGCCCGAAGCGGCGGCACGAAGGTGAGCATGGCCTCACTGCCCAAAGGCGTCACATCCACCGTCAGCTGATAAAGCCGCGTGGTGGCATCCGAACCCAGCTGGAAGAAATCCCCCGCGCGAAGCCCAAGTCCCCAGCCTGCCGTGCGAAGGGTGGAGGCTCCCGCAACCTGCGCCTCAGTGACATAGGGGTTTCCGGCTGCCACCGGCACCTCGATCGAGGGATCGGGGAACAGGAAACGGCCCCGCAGTCCACCAAGGGCGCTGAAGAAGGCCGAGAGCCGCCGGGCCTTCGCCCCTTGGGTCACTGCCATTTCGATCTGGTACTCCCACCAGGAGGCACCCCAGTCCTGGATCTGGGACGTGCCGGTAAAGGGCGAGCGTGCCTCGGCGACGGACGTAACCAAGCGCCGCTCGAGCGAGGACACGAGCGTCAGCGGCAAGACAGGAATAGCCATGATTTTAGATCACCTGGCCCCGGCGTCGGCCATCGGCCACGCTTTCTTTCGCAATCCGCGCGATCTCGGGAATGGCCGCGCGTAGACGCGCGTCGATCTGTTCGGCCACACCCATCTGCGCCCCGCGCGCGTCGATATTGACGGTGACGCCCGCGCCAATGCTGCCGCCCCGACCATAGTCCGCCGCCTCGCGTCGGTTCAGCACCCGTTCCCCGCGCTGCAGGATCGTCGGGACCTCGTCGGGGCGGAGCCCGGCCCAGGAGCCAACCGGCCCCACGGTCCCTCCTGAATGCATCCTGGGAGCACCAGCGAAGGCCATCGCGGGCACCTGCCGCGTATGGCCTGACAGCCCTACGATGCCGCCCGCATGGGAGACGGCCGCCGCAACGGACCCGCCGCCAAAGATACCCGAGAGCGCCGAGGCGATAGGCCCCAGTACCGCGCGCTTGAACGACAGGACCGCGAGGTCTGCCAGGATCGAGCGCACGAGGCTTTTGAAGTCGAACTTGCCGGTCTCGACGAAGCTCCGAAAGGCGCTTTCTGCGCCACTGAAAGCGCCAGTCAGGGTTTCGCCGAGGCCTTTGCCCCAGTTCAGCGCATCCGTGGCATAAGCCTGAAGAGATTCAGAAACAGCACGCCAGCCGGTAGCGATCCGATCTCCGGCACTTTCTGCTGCACCACCAGCTCGGCCCATGGCATCAGACAACCGATCCGCGGAAGCCGTGGCCTCATCCAACGCCGCCGCGCCTTCTTCACCTGTGCCAGCAACGGCATCGCGAAGTGCGCCCCAGGAGGTAAGTGGAGCCGTTGCACCATTCGCAAGGTCTGTGGCGGCACGCCGGTAAATATTGGCTGTTTCCAGTGCATCCGCCGCAATGCCATCAAGGCCAAGATCGGGAGCTGTGAGCGGATTGTCCTCAAAGGCTCGGCGAAACGCCTCTGCAGCAGCCGTTCCCGCATCGGCGGAGGCCCCGGCGAAGGGATTGGGGATATCGCCGAGGCTGATTTCGCCGATCTGACCAAAGGTGGTTTCGATGCCGACCGCCGCCAACGCATCCCGAATGCGCCCGGTGAAGGCGTCAATCCGGCGGATCGCGCCGTTCAGCATGGCCTCGATCCCGTCGAGCATGCGGTTGGCCGCCGAGAAGACCAGATCCCCGATCACATCCGGCAAGCGCGACCAGATCTCGCGCACGGCCAAAAGCGCGCCCTCGAAGGTGTTGGCGGTGGTGTTGCCAAAGGCAACCACACTCTCGATGGCTCCAGCCATGCCGGTCGCGGCATCGGCTTTGAGATCATAAAACATGGCTGTGGCACGCGACCCCGCCGCGTTGGCCCCCATTTTGATCCGTTCCCAGACCTCAACAGCGACATCTTTCAAGAGCCGCATGGCCTCACCGAAGCCGCCTGCGCCAGACGCCAGCCGAGTAAACCAGTAGACCAGTTCGCCTACGCCCACGATCAGCGCACCGATGCCGGTGCGGATGAGCGCGCCTTTCAGAACCACAAGCGTGGTAGCCAAACCCCGCACCGAAAGGGAGGCCGCCGCCATCGCGGCGACCCAGCGTCCGGCGAGAAAGGTGGCGAAGGTCCCTGCGTAGATGGCCAGCCGATCAAGGTTGGCCAGCACCTTTTCAAAGGCCCGGCTGATCGGGCTGGTACTGGATGCAAGGGCAACAAACGCATTGGCCGCAGCCTCCAGCATAGGCGCGAGTGCCAACGCGATTCGATTGCGCACGCTGGTGAAGACTTGCCCAATGCTGACGAGCGCCAATTCGGAACGGCGCATTGCGGCGATGGCATCAGCGTCGAGCACCGCCCCAAGGGCCTGCGCCTGTGCCCCAAGCCGGGTCATCTCTGCCCCGCCGTTTTGCAAGAGCGGGATCAGCCGCGTCGCGTCCGAGGCCATCGCCTCGAGATAGAAAGTCATCTCCTGTTGGCTGACACCCGCGCGCTCAAGGCTGTCGACATAAAGCTGCAGGGCTTCGGGCCCCGAAAGCCGGGCGAATTGATCCGCCGTCACACCCACCCTAGGTGCGATGCTCTCGAAGAAATCCGCCATCGGGCCGCCGCCGGTCTGCAGGAAATCCCCCACGCGGTCATTCACGTCCTTCAGGATATCGGCCAGCTTTTCCTGTTCGATGCCGACGGTGGCCGAGGCCGCGGACCAGCGCTGGAAGACCTCTGGATTGGCATTGGCGACCTGGGAGAGTTGGCCGATCTCGTTGGCGGCAGCAACGGTAGAGCGCGTCATCGACACGACGGCAGCAGCGAGCGCCGTGGCAGCAGCAGTCGCGGCGATCCGGGCACGGCGCGCGAAGGCGGCCATACGGGCGTTCGCGAGTTCCATTTCACGGCTGAGACGGCCGAAGCCCCGCGATCCGGCTTCGCCGACACCTTCCAGCTCGGCGCGCACCTGTCGGCCGCCGGTCGCGGAGAGCCGGACGCAGACACGTTTCTCTGCCATCGGAACATTTCCTTGGTGGGTCACACCTCGTTCCCAATGGAAACGAGGTCAGGTCAGGCCTGATCCGGCCTGAAGTTGTTCATTGATCTTACGCACCATCACCCCCTCAATAGGCGGCAGGAGTTCCGCAAGGATGAGGGGTGAGAGCCCAAGGGCTGCCCCAAGCTGTAGCGTTGCCCCCATATCCCAGCCGAGAACCGCGCCGCCGCTCATACCGCCGGCCACGCGCACCTGTCCGCCGAGACGTTGGACCAGATCCCAGACCTGCCAGCCTTCGAGGGTCAGCGGTTTGTGCTGGGTCCGTGGGCATTCCGCGCAAATAGAGGGGCACACCGCGCAATACTCACCGCCCCCGCCGAATTCCCAATCGGCGAGAGCGGTCAGGCGTTTTTTTCTGCGTCCAGAATGAGCGCGCCCGCGATGTATTTGGTCTGGAACGCCTCGAAGATCGGCCAAAGCTCCAAAAGGGCGTCGATGCCCTCGGGCGTCAGAGGCAGTGGTTTACCGTCATCATCACCGACGCCGTCCCAGTCCTTCACCACTATGCGCGCGACGGCCTTGGCCACGATGCGCGCGAGATCGTCGTTTGTATGGGCCGCATCGCTTTCTGCATTTGCCGCCGCGGCGACAATCGCCGGATCGCTCCGCGCGGCCAGCATAATAGCGGTGGTCAGGGGCTCTACGAGCAGGCGCACGCCGTGGCCGAGATCGAGCCAACGGGGCTCAGTTGAGAGGTTCAGGCGAAGCATGATCAGTAATCCTCGCGGTCATTGGTCAGCGTGACGGTGCACATCCGGCCCAGCAGCGGATCGCTGGCAGCCTGCCACTCAAAGGTCGCCTGCACACCTTGCGGACCGGATATCTCGATACGGGGGCGCGGCAGATAAACGGCGTGGGCTGTCAGCGTCAGGCTCTCGCCGGTGGGCAGGGTATAGGAAAACTCGAGCTCGCAAGCCTCACCGTTGATCGCCTGTGTCACGAGCGTCTGGTCAGCGAAACGGACAACGACATTGCCGGTCAGGGCCGCAATCGATGGGTCCGCGCCGTCGATCTTGCCATCGGCTCGGATCGTCTCGATGCGGTCGAGATTATTGGCATAGGTAAGGTCGGCCGAAACCACATTTCCGATGTTTGATCCGTTCCGCGTGATTGCCCCGTTGAAATGGCCAAAGCGTTTCAGCGCGATATTGGTCGGCGTTCCGGCCGCGGTGTTCGTGGCGATGGTTTCGCCCTGGGCCACGATGCTGGCAGTGGCCGTCAGCAAGCCCGACCTCGCCATCTGCCAGTTGAGGCTATCCACCATGCAGCCGGAATACATCGCAAAGCGCGGCACCTCCGGCATCCCGGTCTCGACCGAGAATGACGGCAGCGCCCAGTTTCCAGAGCGGAACTCGTGGGTGTAGGGCCCGGCGCCGGTGGTCGTCGGGGTGCCAAAAGCGGCCTTGAGCCAGAAGCCGAAGGCCTCAGCATCGAGCGGCACGACCACATCACCGTCCGCCGTCACCGCATCCTTGATCGGCGCCTGCGGATCCCGGCCATAGCCCAAGAGTTCTGATGTCTGCAGCGGTTGCTCGGCTCCCAGCGTCGTGCTGGCAAAGGGCATCTTTGTAAAGCCGCTCCCAGGCGGCGTGCCATAGGTCGTTTCGAACGCCAGCGCCA
>JAUIBJ010000190.1 GCA_030428025.1 Alphaproteobacteria bacterium | reverse complement strand
GTGGCACGGCATCTGGGCATGGCGCCCGTCGAAATCCGCGAGGCGCTGGCGAGTTTCGGCGGGGTCAACCGCCGCTTCACCCGCGTGGGCGTGGTGAACGGGGTCACCATCATAGACGATTACGGCCATCACCCGGTCGAGATCGCCGCCGTGCTGCGGGCCGCGCGACAGGCCACGACGGGCCGGGTGATCGCGGTGCACCAGCCGCATCGCTATACACGGCTGTCGAGCCTCTTCGAGGAGTTCTGCGGCTGTTTCAACGAGGCCGACGTGGTGGCCATCGCCGATGTCTATGCCGCCGGCGAAGACCCGATCCCGGGGGCCAGCCGCGACGATCTGGTGGCGGGACTCATCCGCCATGGCCACCGCCATGTGCGCGCGCTCGCCGACGAGTCCGATCTGGAGCGCATGGTGCGCCTCGAGGCGCGCCCCGGCGACATGGTCGTCTGCCTTGGTGCGGGCACGATCAGCGCCTGGGCCAACGCGCTTCCGGCACGGCTGGAGCGGAAGGCGGGTTGATGGGCGGGGCGCAGGCGGAATTTTCGGAAATTCCGGGCCGGAAAATTGGAATTTTCCGGGGCGTTTTCTTCGAAGAAAACGGCGCCCCCGACGGACCGGAGGCACGCTGATGGCTGATGCACTGAAACGCCGGATCGGGCTGGGCCTGCTCACCGCCTACGGGGTCGGCGTCATGGTGGGCGCCGGCATCTATGTGCTGGTTGGCGCCGTCGCCGCCGATGCCGGTGTCTGGGCGCCGGTTTCGTTCCTCTTTGCCGGGCTCATCGCCGCGCCCACGGCGCTCAGCTATGCAGAGTTTTCCACCCGCCTGCCCGAGGCGGGCGGGCCCGCGGCCTTCGTCGCCAGAGCCTTCGGGCGCAACTGGATCGGGGTGATCGTGGGATTCGGCATCGTCTTGGCGGGCACCGTCTCTGCCGCGGCGGTTCTGCGAGGGGGGGCGGGATATCTGGTGTCGGTCGTGGATCTGCCCCTTTTGCCCACCATCCTGGCTCTTGGCCTCGCGCTTTTGGCGGTGGCGATCGTCGGGGTCCTGGAAAGCCTGACGCTTGCGGCCATCCTCACCGTGATCGAGGTCGGGGGGCTGGCGCTGGTCGTCTTCGCGGGCACGACCGGTGAGCCTTCGCCGGATTTCGCGGAACCGGCGCCGATCCTCTGGCCGGGCGTGGCGGCGGGTATCATGCTGGCCTTCTTCGCCTTTATCGGCTTCGAGGACATCGTCAACATGGCCGAAGAGGTGAACGACCCCTATCGTACCCTGCCGCGCGCGATCCTGCTGTCGCTGGCCATCACCAGCGCGCTTTACGCGCTGGTCACTTTCGCCGCCGTGCGCGCGGTATCGCTCGACAAGCTGTCGGTCTCGCAGCAACCGCTGGCACTCGTCTGGTCCGAAGGGCGTGGGACGAGCGCCGCGTTTCTGTCGCTCATAGCCGTTGCGGCGGCGCTGAACGGTGTGCTGGCCCAGATCGTCATGGCCTCGCGCGTCCTGTTCGGCCTTGGCAAGCGAAATGCGTGGCTCGGGCTTTTCCACCATGCCCATCACCGGCTCGGCACGCCGGTGCTTGCAACCTCGCTTGTCGGGGGGGCGGTGATCGCCGGGGCGCTCTTTCTCGACGTGGCCGACCTAGCGGAGGCCACTTCGGCCATCCTTCTGAGCGTCTTCGTGGTGGTCAATCTGGCGCTGATCGTGATGAAGCGGCGTGTGCATGCGGCGCCCTTCCGCGTGCCCATGGCGGTGCCGGTCTTCGGGTTTCTGGCCTCGCTCGCGGCCCTTGGCGTGAGCGTGGGGGGAATGACATGAGCGCGGTCGTTCTTGCCTGTCTCTGGGTCTTGGCCGCGACGTTGGTGGCGATGCTGCCGATGCGCTGGCAGATTCTGCCGGGCCTTGCCCTGCTTGCCGCTGCCGTGCCGCTGATCTGGCGGCTCGGGGCCGAGTATGGGGTCTGGCTGGCGGCGCTGGCCCTCTTGGCACTTCTGTCGATGTTCCGCCGGCCGCTGCGCCATCTTCTCACCCGTGCCCGTCGCCGCCAACCGGAGTCGCCCTCATGACCCTATCGCTGATCCTGGCCTGTCTCTGGGCGCTGGCCGCCAACCTTCTGGCCATGATGCCCAGCCGCGACAACCACTGGCGGCGCGCCTATGCGCTCATCGCCGTTGGCATCCCGATCCTGGGCTATGTGACCTATCAGAACGGGCCGTGGTGGGGTCTGGCGGTGCTCTTGGCGGGGATGAGCATCCTGCGCTGGCCGGTCGTCTATCTGGGCCGCTGGCTGCGCGGGTTGACGCGCTGAGCCACGCTTGCCACGAGGTCATCCTGAGACAGGTTGAAGCGGCAATGCCGTGCAACACATGAGCGTTTCGCTGTGCTTCGCGAAAATCCTTGTTTCAGGTTTTTCGCGAAACGCTTAATGGTTTTCCATGGTCTATGTCGTTCCGCTTCTCTGCTTCGTCATTCCGCTGATTGCCGGTGTGGTTCTGTTGCGCGCGCACCGGGGCGTCTTTGTGGCGGTTCTGGTGCTGCTGCTGGCGGCGGTGATGGTCTGGGCGATCTGGAAGGGCCGTCAGATGTCGGGCTGGGACGGGATCGGCTACGCCATCCTGGCAATGCTGATGTGCGCACCGGGCATTCTCGGTCTGCTGGTGGGCAGCGCGGTGGGCTGGTGGCAAGCGCGCCGGCGGGACCCGCAGGGCTGAACCGCCCCTGCACCACATAGTTGCCCGGCTCCGGCCCTTGGCTTAGACTGGGCCATGGTCTGGCTGGTTCTTCTTCTCTGCTTCGGCGTGCCGCTTGTCATCGGGGCGCTGACGGTGCGTCACGGCGCGGGCTGGGTCGTCCCGGTTCTGGCGGCGGTGTTTCTGGGCCTTATCGTCTGGGCCTTCTACGAGATGCAGCAGAGGCAGGGCTGGGACAGGCTGAGCTGGGCGCTTCTTGCCTATATCATGGCCGGCCCGGCCTGTCTGGGGGTGCTGACCGGAGGCGGCGCTGGGCTCTGGCTGCGGCGCAGGGCGGTGCGGCGCGGGGAATGAGCTTGCAGCCCCGCACCGGCCCGGCTAGCTCTCTGCCATGACCGACATGCCCACACCCCGCGGCAAACTGGCCGCCGACCGTCCGCTGTCCGAGCTTACCTGGCTGCGCGTGGGCGGGCCGGCGGACTGGCTGTTCCAGCCCGCCGACGCGGAGGATCTGGCGGCTTTTCTGGCCGCGCTCGATCCGCAGGTCGCGGTGTTTCCGATGGGGGTGGGGTCCAACCTGATCGTGCGTGACGGGGGCCTGAGGGCAGTGGTGATCCGTCTGGGCCGGGGCTTCAACCATATCCGTATCGAGGGCACTCGCGTCACCGCCGGGGCGGCCGCGCTCGATGCTCAGGTGGCGAAGAAGGCGGCGGAGGCGGGCGTTGACCTCACTTTCCTGCGCACGATCCCCGGCGCCGTGGGCGGAGCGATTCGGATGAACGCGGGCTGTTATGGCACCTACACGGCCGATGTCTTCGCCGAAGCCCGGGCGGTGACTCGCGCCGGCGAAATGGTGACGCTGTCCGCCGGCGACCTGAATTTCCGCTACCGCCAGACCGACCTGCCCGAGGGCTGGGTGATCGTGGAGGCCACTTTCGAAGGGGCGCCGGGCGATCCGGCAAGGCTGGCCGAGAAGATGGAAGACCAGCTGCGCAAGCGCGATGCCACCCAGCCCACGAAGGAGCGCACCGCCGGATCCACCTTCCGCAATCCCGCCGGGTTTTCCAGCACCGGGCGCGCCGATGACGTGCATGACCTCAAGGCCTGGAAGGTGATCGACGAGGCCGGACTGCGCGGCGCCCGGCGCGGCGGGGCGCAGATGAGCGACAAACATCCCAACTTCCTGATCAACGCCGGCGGGGCCACGGCCGCCGATCTGGAAGGTTTGGGCGAGGAGGTCCGAAAAAAGGTTTTTCAAACCTCCGGAATAGAGTTACATTGGGAAATCATGAGGGTCGGCGAACCGGCCCCTGAGGGTCGGTAAGGCCCCGATACGCAGAAACGAAGCAGAACGAAAAAGGGCCGGAAAACGGCTCGGGACATTGAGGCACGAAAGTGGGCAGGTCGAGCAGGACAGCCCCGAACGTGGCGGTGATCATGGGCGGCCCGTCGGCCGAGCGAGAGGTGTCGCTGTCGACAGGACGCGAATGCGCCGCCGCATTGCGGGAAGCAGGATTAGAGGTTGTCGAGGTCGATGCCGGCCGCGACCTCTGCGAACGGCTGACCGCGCTTTCCCCCGATGTCGTCTTCAACGCGCTGCATGGCCGCTGGGGCGAGGATGGCTGTGTGCAGGGGATGCTGGAATGGATGCGCCTCCCCTATACCCATTCGGGCGTGCTGGCCTCGGCACTGGCGATGGACAAGCAGAAGACCAAGGCCGCCTATGTGGCCGCCGGCCTGCCGGTGGTCGAGAGCGTCATCGCGCCGGCGGCCGAGGTGCGCGCGCGCCACGTGATGGCGCCCCCTTACGTGGTCAAGCCCAACAACGAAGGCTCCTCGGTGGGCGTCTACATCGTGCAGGAGGCCGCCAACGGCCCGCCGATGCTGTCGGACGAGATGCCGGCGGAGGTGATGGTCGAGGCCTATGCGCCGGGGCGGGAACTGACCACTTCGGTGATCGGCGACCGGGCGTTGACCGTGACCGACATCATCACCGAGGGCTGGTACGACTATCACGCCAAATACGCCGAGGGCGGTTCGCGCCATGAGGTGCCGGCCAACGTGCCCGAAGAGATATTCGACGCCTGCATGGCCTATGCGCTGCAGGCGCATGACGTGCTGGGCTGCCGTGGCCTCAGCCGCACGGACTTTCGCTGGGACGAGGCGCGCGGGCTTGACGGGCTCGTCCTGCTTGAAACGAACACGCAGCCGGGGATGACCCCCACCTCGCTTTCGCCGGAACAGGCGCAGGCGGTGGGCATCTCGTTCCCCGAGCTATGCCGCTGGCTGGTGGAGGATGCCTCATGCAACAGGTAACGGGCCGGACCGATCCGGCGCCCTCGCGGCTGACTTACCGGATGCAAAGGCTGATGCTGACGCCGCTGTTTCGCGGCCTCCTGCGGGTGGGTGTGCCCTTCTGCCTCGCCTTCCTGATAGGCGCGGCCTACCTCTCGGACGAGAAGCGACAGCAGGCGATCTTCCAGACCGTCGCCAATCTGCGCCAACAGATCGAGACACGGCCGGAATTCATGGTCCAGCTTCTGGATGTCGAAGGCGCCAGCCGCACGGTGGAAGAGGACATTCGCGAGATATTCCCCTTCGACCTGCCCGCCAGTTCCTTCGACATCGACCTCGACCATGTGCGCGAACTGATTGTGGGGCTGCCGGCAGTGGCAGACGCTCATGTGCGCATCCGCCGCGGCGGCGTGCTTGTGGCCGAGGTGCAGGAGCGCATTCCCGTTGCCGTCTGGCGTAGCTGGGACGGGCTGGGGCTGGTCGACCGGCAGGGATACGTCGTGGCCGATCTGGGCCATCGGGGCGAACGCGCCGATTTGCCGGTGATCGCCGGCGCCGGGGCCGATCAAGACGTTCCGGGCGCCTTGGCGATCCTTCAGGCCGCCGCTCCGTTGGGCTTTCGGGTCAAGGGGCTGGTGCGGATGGGCGAGCGGCGCTGGGACGTGATCCTCGACCGCGGCCAGCGGATCCTGCTGCCAGAGGAGAGCCCGGTGCGGGCGCTCGAGCGGGTGATCGTGCTGGACGAGGTGCAGGACATGCTGGAACGCGACGTGGTGGCGGTCGACATGCGGCTGTCGGAGCGGCCGACGGTGCGGATGCAGCCGCATGCGGTCGAGGAATGGTGGCGCGTGACGGAAATGATGGCAGGGGCAAACTGACAATGATCGAGCTATACGATTCCCAGCGGGCAATGCGGAACATGCGCAAGGCGGCGATCCAGAGGGGCGTTGTCGCCATTCTGGATGTGGGCACCTCCAAGATCGCCTGTCTGGTGCTGCGTTTCGACGGAACCGAGCGCCGGCAGGAAAGCGACGGCGTCGGCGCGCTGGCCGGGCAGGCCGGGTTCCGGGTGATCGGAGCGGCGACCACGCGCTCGCGCGGGGTGCGTTTTGGCGAGGTCTCGGCCATGCAGGAAACCGAGCGCGCCATCCGCACGGCGCTGCAGGCGGCACAGAAGATGGCCAATATCCGCGTCGATCACGTGATCGCCTGTTTCGCCGGGGCCGGCCCGCGTTCCTACGGTCTGGCGGGGCAGGTGGATCTGGCCGGCAGCACCGTCACCGAACAGGATATCAGCCGGGTGCTTTCGGCCTGCGATGTGCCGGAATATGGCGAGGGCCGAGAGGTGCTGCACGCCCAGCCGGTGAATTTCGCGCTCGACCACCGCACCGGCCTCAGCGACCCGCGCGGCCAGATGGGGCAGACGCTCTCGACCGACATGCATTTGCTGACGGTGGAGGCGACGGCAGTGCAGAACCTTGCCCATTGCGTCAAGCGCTGCGATCTGGAACTCGCCGGGCTCGCCTCGTCGGCCTATGTCTCGGGCATCTCGGCGCTGGTAGAGGACGAACAGGAACTGGGCTCGGCCTGCATCGACCTGGGCGGCGGAACGGCGGGTATCTCTATCTTCATCAAGAAGCACATGATCTATGCCGACAGCGTGCGCATCGGTGGCGAGCATGTCACCGGCGACATTTCGATGGGCCTGCAGGTGCCCAAGACCGTGGCCGAGCGGATCAAGACCTTCTATGGCGGCGCCGTGGCCACTGGCATGGACGACCGCGAGGTGATCGAGATCGGCGGCGAGACCGGGGACTGGGAACATGACCGGCGGCGGATCTCACGCGCGGAACTGAT
>JAUIBJ010000189.1 GCA_030428025.1 Alphaproteobacteria bacterium | reverse complement strand
CGCCGAGGGCCTGCAGGCCGCCGAAGCGCTTATTGACGTTCTTGACTTCAAGAATACCCATTGCTCCGGTCCTTATTCCGCGGGGGTCGATTGGGTGGATTTCTCTTTGGCGCCTGAGCCGGACTTCTTTTTGCCGAAGAGTTTCATCACGCGCTGGCCGCCTTCGACGAGGCCGCCGGGCAGGAAGATCACCACGAGCATGAACAGCATGCCGAGCGTCAGGTGCCAGCCCTTGCCGACGAAGGGATAGACCATGGCGACGATCACGTCTTCAAGGCCGTCGGGCAGGAACGAGAACCAGCTGTGCAGCACGGATTCGTTGATCTTCGAGAAGATGTTCTCGAAATACTTGATGAAGCCCGCGCCCAGGATCGGCCCGATCAGCGTGCCGGCGCCGCCGAGGATGGTCATCAGCACCACCTCGCCCGAGGCCGTCCACTGCATCCGTTCGGCGCCCGCCAGCGGGTCGACCGAGGCCATCAGGCCGCCGGCGAGACCGGCATACATGCCCGAGATCACGAACGCCGCCAGCGCATAGGGACGCGCGTTGAGGCCGGTATAGGTCATCCTCGTGTTGTTAGACTTCACCGCGCGCAGCATCATGCCAAAGGGTGAGCGGAAGATCCGGATGGCCAGGTAGAAGGCCAGGATCATGATTACCGCGCAGACATAGTAGCCAACGTTGAAGTTGAAATCCCATGCGCCAACGCTCATCTGGTGGTTCGCCCGCATCGACAGGCCGAAGAGATGCGGC
This sequence comes from Alphaproteobacteria bacterium, assembly GCA_030428025.1. GTDB lineage: Bacteria > Pseudomonadota > Alphaproteobacteria > Rhodobacterales > Rhodobacteraceae > Roseovarius. The sequence continues at coordinate 6,087 of JAUIBJ010000189.1, read as the reverse complement.
AGGTCGGGCAGGTTGGGCCCGTGGAACATCTGCGGATCGTCGGCATACACCTGGAGGCCGGTTTCGCCGTTGGTGAGGTTGAACTTCGGGTTCGACAGCACCGAGTAGGCCAGCGCGAACGACATCTGCGCGAAGGCCAGCGTCAGGATCGAGAAGTAGATGCCCGAGCGCCGCAGGCTGACATATCCGATCAGCAGCGCGAAGAGCCCCGCCAGCACCACCGCCAGACCGATCGCCGGGATCACGTTGTAGGTGAACAGCTTGAAGATCCAGACCGCCGAATAGGACCCCACCCCGAGGAAGGCAGCGTGACCGAAGCTGAGATAGCCGGTCAGGCCGAACAGGATGTTGAAGCCGATGGCGAAGATGCCGAAGATCACGAAGCGCTGCATCAGGTCCGGATAGCCCGCGTTGAACTGCGCCATGGCGCTGTCCGTGGGGAACGGGTTCAGGATGAAGGGGGCCAGCAACGTCAAAACGATGACGATCAGGAAAAGCGTGGCGTCTTTGTTGTTCATTCCCATCATGGTTTAGTCCTCCATCACGCCTTTGCGTCCCATCAGACCGCGCGGACGGGTCAGCAGAACGATGATGGCGACAAGGTAGATGATGATCTGGTTGATGCCCGGGATCGTCGTGGTCGCCCAGGTGGTCGAGGCGAAGCTTTCGAGGATGCCCAGAAGGAACCCGGCCAGCACGGCGCCGGGCAGGCTGCCCATGCCGCCCACGACGACCACTACGAAGCTGAGCACGAGGAAATCCATGCCCATGTGGTAGTTCGGCGGGTTGATCGGGGTGTACATCACGCCCGCAAGCCCCGCCACCGCGGCGGCAATGCCGAACATGATGGTGAAGCGGCGGTCGATATTGATGCCCAGCAGGCCCACGGTCTCGCGGTCGGCCATGCCGGCCCGCACCACCATTCCGAAGGTGGTGAACTGAAGGAAGGCGAAGACGCCGCCGATGATCAGGGCCGCGAAGGCGAAGTAGATCAGGCGCCAGTAGGGGTAGATGATCGCGTTGACGTCGAAACCCACGAGGACGCCAAGGTCGATGCTGCCCGAGAACATGTCGGGCGCCGGGGTGGGGATGGGGTTGGCCCCGTAGAAATACTTGATCACTTCCTGCAGCACGATGGCCAGGCCGAAGGTCACCAGGATCTGGTCGGCATGCGGACGCTTGTAGAAGTGCTTGATCAGGCCCCGTTCCATCACGAAACCGATCAGCAGCATGATCGGGATCGAGAACAGGATCGCAATCGGTACCGACCAGTCGATGATCGCGGCGCCGACCTCTGGCCCGAACCAGTTTTCGACATAAGGTGTCTTCACCTTCAGCGGATTGCCGAGAAAGTCGGTCCGGGTCTCGTCGATGGTTTCGACGCTGAGGGTCAGGATGCGCTGCACCGTCACGGCGCAGAAGGCACCGATCATGAACAGCGCGCCGTGGGCGAAGTTGACAACGCCGAGCGTGCCGAAAATCAGCGTCAGCCCGAGCGCGATCAGCGCGTAGGCCGAGCCTTTGTCGAGCCCGTTGAGAATTTGCAGAATGATTGCGTCCATTGTTCCCACCCGTGGGTTAAGTGAGTTTGGGTGTATCCGGGGAGTTCGGATGGTGGCCCCGGCCGCGCGCGGGCGGCCGGGGCGGCGGCGCGGTTACGCGCCGTCGTTGCACTCGCCGAGGTTGCCGCCGGCGAACATCGGGTGATCGGGGGCGTATTCCACCTGGGCGCGCGGCGTAACTTCGACCACTTCGAGAAGGTCGAATTCGCTTTCCGGGTTCTCCTTCCCGCGCACCACGAGCACGTCCTTGAAGCACTGGTGGTCTTCGGCGCGATAGAGCGTCGGGCCGTTGCCCAGACCGTCGAACTCGAAGCCTTCCAGGGCCTCGACCACACCGCAGGGGTTGAAGGTGCCGGCCCGTTCGCAGGCATCCGCATAAAGCAGGGTCTGGCAATAGGTGGTGTGCGCGGCCTGGCTCGGCGGACGGCCGTATTCGGTGCCGAAGGATTTCACGAAGGCCTTGGAGCCTTCATCCTGCAGCGACCAGTGCCAGTTGGTCGAGCCCAGAACGCCCTTGACCGCCTCGCCGGCGCCCTGCGCCATCAGGCGCGAGTAGAGCGGAACCACGATCTCGAACTTCTTGCCGTTCACCTGCTTGTCGAGCAGGCCGAACTGCACGGCGTTGTTGATCGAGTTGATCATGTTGCCGCCGTAGTGGTTGAGCACCAGAACGTCGGCACCGGAGTTCAGCACCGGCGCGATGTAGGACGAGAAGTCGGTCGCAGCGAGCGGCGTCTTGACGGTTTCGATGGTTTCCCAGCCGAGCGCCTCGGTGGCGGCCACGATCGATTCTTCCTGCGTCCAGCCCCAAGTGTAGTCTGCGGTAAGGTGATAGGCCTTCCGGTCCGCACCATACTGGGATTCCAGCACCGGCGCCAGCGCGGCACCCGACATGTAGGCGTTGAAGAAGTGACGGAAGCCGTTGGCCTTCTTGTCCTTGCCGGTGGTGTCGTTCGAGTGGGTCAGACCGGCCATAAAGATGATGCCCGCCTCCTGGCAGAGGCCCTGAACGGCGATGGCCACGCCCGAGGACGAGCCCCCGGTGATCATTACGGCACCGTCTTTCTCGATCATCGACTTGGCCGAGGCGCGCGCCGCGTCCGATTTGGTCTGGGTGTCGCCGGTGACGAACTCGACCTTCTTGCCGAGAATGCCGTTGCCTTGCAGCGCCTTCGACGAGAAGGTGGTCATCATGCCGCCATCGCCTTCACCGTTGAGGTGCTTGACGGCCAGCTTGTAGGCGCGCAGCTCGTCGGCGCCCTCGTCGGCATAAGGCCCGGTCTGGGGTACGTTGAAGCCGAGCGTCACGCTGCCGCCGGTCGGCTCGTTCATATAGGCCGAGGCGGACGAGGCCGTGAAGATCGTCGGCAGCGCCAGCCCGGCGCCGGCAACCGCGCTGGACTTCAGTAGGCCGCGACGAGTCAGGTTCGATTTGGACATGGATATCCTCCCGTTAAAAACATACCGGAGGACCTCCTCAGCGCCCCCCGGGTCACACCAATGTGCAAACTGATTATCGCAGGAAGGAAGAAAATGTCGCAACAACAGGCTTTGATGAAACGATTTTTTTGTAAAAAAATGGACAAATCCTGTCGTCATGTTGTAAATATTTTTCCATGACGCGGGGGAAGCCGCGCGATTCACAGGATTAATCCCGATGGCGGAATCCTCGATGATCGGCAGCCGGATCCGCGAAAGGCGGGTCATGAGCGGACTCAAGCAGTCCGACCTGGCGCGGCGCGCCGGGATCTCGCCCTCCTATCTCAATCTGATCGAGCACAACCGGCGGAGAATCGGCGGCAAGACGCTCATACGTCTGGCCGAGGTGCTGGACGTCGCCCCGGCGCTGCTTTCGGAAGGGGCGGAGGCCACGCTTGTTTCGGCACTACGCGAGGCGGCGGCGCGGACCGAAACCGGCGGCGGCCCCGGAGCCGAGGCCGACCGGGCCGAGGAATTCGCCGGCCGCTTTCCCGGCTGGGCTCGGCTTCTGGCCGAACTCAGCCACCAGCGCGAGGAACTGGAAGGTACCGTCAAGGCGCTGACCGACCGGCTGACCCACGACCCCCAGCTTGCCGCCTCACTGCACGAGGTGATCTCGACGGTGACGGCGATCCGGTCGACCGCGTCGATCCTGGCCGACACAAAGTCGCTGGAACCGGAATGGCAATCCCGGTTTCACCGCAACCTAAACGAGGACAGCCAGCGGCTCGCCGAGGGGGCGGAGGCGCTGATGCACTATCTGGAGGCCGCGCCGGACGCGCAGGCCGACATCAAGTCGCCGCAGGACGAGTTGCACGCCTTTCTGGAAGAGAACGCCTTTCACTTTCCGGCGCTCGAAGGGGCGGGCGGGGCGGCGCGGATCGGGGCCGTGATCGAACGTGCCCCGAAACTGGAGACCCGGACCGCCCGGCACCTGGCCCGGACGGTGCTGGAACAATATGTGCGCGATGCCCGCCAACTGCCGATTGAGGCGCTGGAAGAGGCGGTGGCCGAGCACGGCGCCGAACCCGACGCCATCGCCGCGGCCACGGGGCTCGACATGCCAACGGTGTTCCGTCGCATGGCGATGACGGCCGAACGCGTGTCAGGGCCCGTCGGGCTGGTGATCTGCGACGGCACCGGGGCGTTGCTTCTGCGCAAGCCGGCGCTTGGCTTCGCCATGCCGCGCGCCGCAGCGGCCTGCGCGCTCTGGCCGCTCTTTCAGCTTCTGGCCCAGCCGGGCGCGCCGTTGCGGCTGCGATTGCGGCAGGGAGAGACGCGGGTGCTGGCCCTGACGGCGACCGACAGCGCGGCGCCGGCGATGTTCGACCGCCCCGCGCTTCTGCGCCCCCACATGCTGCTTCTGCCTGACCCCGGAGAGGCGGCCGGGTTCGTGCGCGAGGTGGGGGTCACGTGTCAGGTCTGCCCGATTGAGGGCTGCGCCGCGCGGCGCGAGCCTTCGCTTCTCGAAGGAGGATTTTGACAGGCCGTCAGAGTTTTATCATAGTGACGTGCGGCCGTATCGCGGCGCGCTCGGTGGGGAGGCCGGTTGAATGGGGAAAAAGGTCGTTCTGATCGAAGACGAGCGCAATATCATCGAGGCGATCAGTTTCATCCTGACGCGCGACGGGTGGGAGGTGAAGACGCATTCCAATGGCCATGACGCGGTGGAGGCGGTGCGCGAGAGGCGCCCCGATCTGGTGATCCTCGACGTGATGCTGCCGGGAAAGAGCGGCTTCGACATCCTGCAGGAAATCCGCGACGATGACGAACTGAGCGACACGCCGGTGCTGATGCTGACCGCCCGCGGCCAGGAAAAGGATCGCGAGATGGCCGAACGCGCCGGCGCCAGCCGGTTCATGACCAAGCCGTTTGCCAATGCCGAGGTGCTGGAGGCGGTGCGCGACCTGGTCCGACCGTGACCGAGCGGCAGCCACCTGTCTTCGTCCAGCGAAGCACCTATCGCCGCCGCCGGCTGGCCGATGGCGCCCGGCTGCTGCCGGTGCTGGGCACGGTGATGATCCTGATCCCGCTCCTGTGGCGGCAGGAGGGTGACACGGAAACGCTGCGCGACGGTGCCCGCACCGCCTGGGTGATGACCTATCTCTTCCTGGTGTGGCTGGCCCTTGCGGTGATTTCGGGCATCATGTCCCGCTTTCTGGGCGGGGATCCGGACGACGAAACCCGCACGGACGGTGACGGAGCGCGCTGATGGTCACGCTCAACCTGCTGATCCTGGTCTGCCTGCTTTACGTGGCGCTGCTTTTCGCAGTGGCCTTCGGCGCCGACCGGGCGGCGTTGCGGGGGCGGGGCACCTGGCTGCGCTCGCCCATCGTCTACACGCTGTCGCTGTCGATCTACTGCACCGCCTGGACCTTCTATGGCGCGGTCGGCTTCGCTGCCCGCTCGGGGCTTGAATTCGTCACCATCTATCTGGGCCCCACGCTGGTGATGATCGGCTGGTGGTGGACCCTGCGCAAGATGGTGCGGGTGGGTCGCAGTCAGCGCATCACCTCGATCGCCGACCTGATCTCGTCGCGTTTCGGAAAATCGAACACACTGGCCGTCTTCGTAACCTTCGTCGCGGTGATCGGACTTACACCCTATATCGCGCTGCAGCTTCAGTCGGTCACGCTCTCCTTCGCCACCTTCGCCGAGGCCGACCCCTTCACCGAGGGCCACCCCAACGAGCAGTCCACCGCCTTCTGGGTGGCGGCGGGGCTGGCGGTCTTCACCATCCTTTTCGGCACCCGCAACCTCGACGCCAACGAGCGCCATCACGGGGTGGTCATGGCCATCGCGCTGGAAGCGGTGGTGAAGCTCTTCGCGCTTCTGGCAGTGGGGGTTTTCGTGGTCTGGGGCCTCGGCGGCGGTGTGGACGAGATCCTGGCCCGGATCGACGCCTCGCCCATCGCCCGGTGGGAGGTGTCGGGCAGCCGCTGGGTGGGGCTGACCTTCCTCTCCGCCGCGGCCTTCATGTGCCTGCCGCGCATGTTCCAGGTGATGGTGGTGGAAAGCGAGGACGAGAACCATCTGCGCATGGCGG
>JAUIBJ010000188.1 GCA_030428025.1 Alphaproteobacteria bacterium | reverse complement strand
TGACTTGGGAGTGTGTCTCGGGGTCTTTTCGCTGCCCCTTCTGCCCGTCCTCATCGTGCTTAAGGGATGACATGGGAATTCATGGAAATCAACGATTATTTTCTGGGAAAACCCTACCCGATCTTGTTTTGGAGGCCTTCTGGAAACAATATCCTGTGGGAATTGACGATAATTCTTCCACTCAGTTGCGGCACTCAATAAATTAAACACAATATCTAGTCTGAATTTGTTCTACCCATGAATTTCCATGTATTCCCGAAAATTTCTTCAAAAAGCATCTTGCCGACCGGCGTTTTGTTGCTGAACGGCCCAGAGGCGACCCCGAATCACCTTATCCACAGGTGATTCGCCGAATCAACACCCCGAGTCGCGAAAAAAGAAAAAAGGCCATTCGCCGCCGGCGAATGGCCTTTCGTGTTCGATGTGCCGGTCGTCAGGCGTTCACGTCCACCACGACCCGGCCCTTGACCTGGCCTTTCAGGATGTCCCGGCCCAGCCCGGGCAGGTCCGACAGGGTGGCGGGCTGCACCATCGCCTCCAGCTTGTCCATCGGCAGATCGCGCGCGATCCGCTCCCAGGCACGGACCCGGTTGTCATAGGGCTGCATCACGCTGTCGATGCCCAGCAGGTTCACGCCGCGCAAGATGAAGGGGGTAATGAGCGCCCCCTCGATGGCCGCGCCGCCGGCCAGACCGATGGCGGCGACCGAGGTTCCGTATTTCATCTGCTTGAGCACCCGGCCCAGCATGACGCCCGCGACCGCATCGACGCAGCCGGCCCATTGCTCGCTTTCCAGGGGCTTCTTCGTGACCTCGCTCAACTCGTCGCGCTGCACGATCTGCGTCGCACCCAGACCCTTGAGGTACTCTTCCGTCTCCGGCCGGCCGGTCACGGCTGCCACGTCGTGGCCCAGATTGGCCAGAATGGCGGTCGCCACCGACCCCACGCCGCCGGCGGCCCCGGTCACCAGCACCGGCCCGCGGCCCGGCCGCAGCCCGTGATCCTCCAGCGCCATCACCGCCAGCATCGCGGTCAGCCCGGCGGTGCCCACCGCCATGGCCTGCCGGGTGTCGATTCCCTGCGGCAGCGGCACCAGCCAGTCGGCCAGCACCCGCGCCTTCTGGGCATAGCCGCCCCAATGCGCCTCGCCCACGCGCCAGCCGGTCAGGACCACCTTGTCGCCGGGCTTGTAACGGTCGTCGGAGCTTTCCTCGACCGTACCGGCAAAGTCGATCCCCGGCACATGCGGGTATTTCCGCACCAGCCCGCCGCCCGGCCCGATGCAAAGCCCGTCCTTGTAGTTCACGGTGGAGTAATCCACCGCCACCGTCACCTCGCCATGCGGCAGGTCATCCTCGCCGATCTGCTTCACCGCGGCCGAGGTCTTGCCGCTGTCCTCGTCCTTTTGCACCACAAGCGCGTTGAACATATCGTCCTCCTTCCCGAAACGGAGCCAGTCCCCGCTTCTTCTGTTTTCAAATATCCCGGGGGAGTCGCCGCCCCGCGGCGACGGGGGCAGCGCCCCCTGCCCCGGCCTCAGGCCCAGAACCCGGCCTGCACTTCCGCCTGCCGCACCCCGTCGGGCGTCTCCACCTCCAACGTCGTTCCTGCGTCCCAATGGGTCATCCGTACCATGCCGATGGCCACGTTGGTGCCGAAATCGGGGCTCCATGCGGCGGAACTGACCCGGCCCACCACGTCTCCGCCCGCCCGGACCGGCCACCACCGGTCGCACAGGCCCACAGGGGGACCGTCGATGGCGATAGCCCGGATCTGCTGAACCGGGCCCTCCTTCGCCACGCGCAACAGCGCGTCGCGGCCAATGCAGCCGATGGCCGAGGCGGTGTTGCAGAACCGGCCCAGCCCGCATTCATGCGGCGTGTTGTCGTCGGTCATGTCGTTGCCATAGCTGAGCAAGCCGCCCTCGACCCGCTCGATCAGGTTGGGACAACCGGCGCGCACGTCCAGATCCGCGCCCGCCTCCATCAGCGCATTCCAAAGCGGCATCGCCAGATCCGCCCCCTCGACATAGATCTCGAACCCGCCCTGCTTGGAATAGCCCGACCGTGCCACCGCCAGGTCGCGGCCCTGAAACTCGAAATGGCCAAAGCGGAAGAAGCGGATATCGCGTACCTCCTCGCCGAAGACCCGCGCCATCAGATCGTCGGCCTTCGGCCCCTGAATGGCAAGGGGCGAGACATCCGGCTCGTCCACCATCACATCCAGCCGCCAGCCATGCGCCACGCCGTTCACCCAGTAAAGCAGGTCGCTGTCGGCGATGGAAATCCACCAGCGGTCTTCGGCCAGCTTGACCGCCACCGGATCGTTCAGCATCCCGCCCGTGCCGTCGACGATGGGCACATAGAGGCACTGGCCCCGCATCGTCCGCGTCAGGTCGCGCGGGGTCAGCATCTGCATCAGCCGCCCGGCATCGGGCCCGCGCAGCTCGACCTGCCGCTCGCAGGCCACGTCCCAGATCTGCACCGCCTCCTTGAGGTGGCGGTAATCCTCCTCCACCGAACGGAAGACGGTGGGCAGGAGCATATGGTTGTAGACCGTATAGGCCTTCACACCCGCCGCCTCGACGCCGTCCGAGAACGGCGTGCGGCGCAGGCGGCGCGAGGGGGACAGCAGGGGCGCGCTCATCGGCTCAATCCTCTTGCGGCATCAGGAAAAGATCGCTGACCGGGGCATTCAGCCCGGCCTGCGTCATCATCGCGTGCACCTGCCCGCGGTGATGGGTCTGGTGGTTGAACATGTGGACGATGCACGGGGCCAAGGGGCGCGAAACCTCGTCGCCCAGGGTGGCCGAGCGGAAACGGAACCTGCCCGTCAGATCCACCGCCTTCAGCGCCGCCGCCCAGGCCTCGATCTGCCGGTCCATGCGGAACCGCTCGGCGCTCCAGGCGCCCAGGGTGGGGAACAGCCCGGCGCTGTCGGGAATACCCCCGCGCGGGCGCGGCACGGACCGGTCGAAACGGCTCATCCACATGCCGTCGGCCCACAGGATGTGGTTGAGCGTGCCCAGGATAGAGCTGAAGAAGGCGCCACGGTCGAGTGTCAACTCGTCCAGCGGCACGCCCTCCAGCGCCTTGTCCAACTGCCGGTTCTGCCAAGCGTTGTAACGCGCCATCATCCGGCAATAATCCGGCGTGATCATCGCGGGGCTCCTCTCAGCGGGGGCCTTTCCAGTCGATCTGGCAGATCTCGGCGCTGCGGCCGTCGAAATCCCAGACCCGGCCAAAGGCGCGCACCTTGCCCTGATCGGCGCGGGCGACGGTGATGTCGGGGCCCATCCAGTACTTGGTGTTGGTCACCACCAGATCGCCGCCATCGGCGCCCTCCACCGGCGTGATCGCCCCGTTGATCGCCCGGCCCACCATCAGCCGGCGCGTCTTGCCCTCGGTCTCGAACACGATGGGAGCGCGCTCGGCGCCGAGGAACTCGCTGACCAGCACCTTGAACAGGCCGGTCGTGCCCTTGGCCTTGCCGCTCATGATGTCGACAAGCCCGTGATAGGCCGCGTCGCTGGCGCGCTCGTCGATATAGGCCGCGGCCTTCCAGTTGCCGCGCCCCATCTTGCCGGGGATCTCCAGCAGCAGTCCCACATTGAGGCCCGACAGATCCTCGTCGCCATAATGGCCCTCGTCGATGCGGATGCCGGCCCAGCCCATGCAATAGCCCTCGGTCGGCGGGTGGTCGCCCAGGCTGATCACGCAGGGGCAGAAAACCGTGCAGTTGCAGTTCAGGATCAGCTCGCCCCTGATCGCCCAGGGGATCGTGCCCTGCCCCGATTTCGGCGCGCCCGGCATCCGGTTGTCGATCTTCGCGGGCGTGTCCAGCTTGTCCGAAGCCATCGCCATTCTCCTCTCAAGTCAATGCGGTGAGGCCCGTCCAGACGGCCAGCACCAACAGCAGGCCGCCCAGCGGCCGGGTCACGAAACGGCCCAGATCGGGCAGTTTCTCGATCACCATGATCACCATCGCCAGCCCCATGAAGGCCAGGTTCATCACGCCCCCCACGAAAGCCAGCAGCATCAGCGCCCAGCAGCAGCCGAGACAGGTCAGCCCCAGACGCAGCCCGTTGCGCCACGGCCCCTCGTCCCAGTACTGGAAGAAGAAGGTGAGCGGTGCGCGACATTTCGCGAGGCAGGCCTCCTTCGCCGGGCTGAACTGGTAGAGCCCCGCCAGTGCCAGCAGCGCCGCCGACAGAAACCCCGAGCGCGCATCGCCGAAGGCGCTGACCAGATCGGCGCGGAAAAGCGCCAGCTGCAGCCCGGCGGCAAGCGCGGCGAAGCCCGCCCAGACCGCCAGATACCCCGCCACCAGCGCGCCGAAGCGGGTGGCACCGGCATGGCCCAGATCCTCATAGGTCCGGAACGCGGGCAGCGCCGTCGGCGCCATCATCCCCCCCGACATCAGAACCCACATCGCGAAGACGCGCAGAAAGCCCGCCGCATCCGGCGTCACCCGGCAGAAATCGGCCCAGAAGCCCGCGCCGAACACCCGGCCCGCCTGGCGCAGCTCGGCCGGCACCGACATGGCGTAAAGCGCGGCCCAGCACCCCAGGATCAGCGCGAAAAGCGCCACCCAGTGCCAGCCTGTCCTGCGTCTGATAAGCGCCGCGATCATCGGCCCCTTTGCCCCGACTCAATGCTTGCATCCAAATTGTCAGACATTTAAATGTAAGACAAATGGAAACTGTGCCCGCCCCCAAGGCCGATCTCTCGGCCCAGATCGCCAAGGCGATCCGCGATGCCATCGTCGAGGGGCGGATGATCGTCGACGAACGGCTGCCGTCGGAGGCGGAACTGGCCGAGCAGTTCAACGTCTCGCGTCCCACCGTGCGCGAGGCGCTCAAGCGGCTGGCGGCGCAATCGCTCATCCGCACCCAGCGCGGCGCCTTCGGCGGCGCCTTCGTGCGCCGGCTCTCCTATGAAGAGGCCTATGGCCAGCAGATCACCACCTCGACGCTGCTTCTGTCGATGAACGCGGTGAGCTTCGAGATCGCCTGCGAGGCGCGTTACGCGATGGAGCGCGCCTGCACGGCCCTCGCTGCCCGACGCCGCAGCGCCGACCATCTGGCGACCATGCGCGCCGAGATTCACCGCCAGGGCCAGCCGGGTCTTTCCGACGAAAGCTTCTGCGCCTCCGACGTGGCCTTTCACCGGGCGATGGTCGATGCCGCCGGCAACCCGGTGCTGAGCTATCAACTGGCTGGCGCGGTCGAGGCGATGCAACCGCTGATGAACATGATCACCTTCACCGCCCGGTCGCGCGAGGCGATCGTGGCCTTCCACACCCGCATCGCCGACGCCATCGAGGCCCGAGACGCCGCCGCCGCCGAAACGGCGCTGGAGGAGCTGGCGGCCTATACGCTGGAGCTGGGTCGCGGCGTGATGGCCGCCCGCGCCAAGCGGTAGGATCGAGGAGCCAGCCCCTCGAACTCCCCGGGGTATTTCCAACCAGAAAGAAGCAGGCCCGACTTCCCGCTTCTTTCTGGTTCCAAATACCCCCGCCGGAGGCGTCCCGCCCGCGCCCTTCAGAGCAGGTGGCCGGATTTCTTCGCCTTTGTCGCCAGATAGGCCCGGTTATGCGCCGTCTCGCCCACCTTCAGCGGCACCCGTTCGGTCACGGAAATGCCGTTCTGGGCCATCATGGCGATCTTGTTGGGGTTGTTGGTCAAAAGCCGGACCGCCGAAAACCCCATCCGCTTGAGGATGTCGGCGCCAATGCGGAAATCGCGCTCGTCATCCTCGAAGCCGAGGCGATGATTGGCCTCGACCGTGTCGAAGCCCTGATCCTGAAGGGAATAGGCGCGCATCTTGTTGGCCAGGCCCCCTCGGCCCCCATCTGCGCCAGCGCCCCGCGCAGTTGCGGCCCGCAATCGCATTTGAGCGAGCCAAGCAGGTCGCCGGTGAAGCAGGCCGAATGCAGCCGCGCCAGCACCGGGGCATCGCGCGGGGGCTGGCCGATCTCGATGGCGTAATGCTCCTCGCCACCATCCTCGGGGCGGAAGACATGCAGCCGCCCGGCCTCGGAGACTTCGAGCGGCAGGCGGGCGCTCACGACCGGGTGCAGCGGGCTCGCCGCGTCCAGAAGCGCCTCGGTGGCCTTGGCCGCCAGCACGCTCAGCCCGTGCGCGGCGGCGAAATCGGCCGCGTTGGGCAGGGGCAGCACCAGCGCCGCGGGCAGAAGCCGCGCCGATTTCACCAGCCTCAGGGCCAGCCGGTGCAACGCCGCGTCGCCCTCCCGCTCCGACAGAAGCGGCCCCTTCATGGGCAGGCGCAAGTCGTCGGCCGGATCGGCCACGCCCTGCACCCAGGGCAGGCCCGCGTCGGACGGCAGCACGATCCGCGCCAGATCGCCGTCATAGGGCCGCGCCTTCAGGGTCTCGGCCCGCCGCGCGCTGATCGCCAGCACCGGCTGCCCGCCCAGCGCCCGCAGCCCCGCCAGCCGGTCGGCATCGAGCGTTTCGGCCGCCAGCACCAGAACCGCCTGCCCGCCCTGGCCGGTCAGCACCACCGGCACGCCCATGCGCAGATCGCCCCGCGCGCGGGCGACGATCTCGGTCAGGTCGGGCGAAAGGCTCATGCGGGGCGCGCTCCGTCGGCGGGTTGTGGACGCCTTGGCTTAGCGCCTTTTGCAACGAATTGAAACATTTCCCGTCCCCGGCAACACGTGGCCGTGAAGTCGATGTCACAGTCCTTGCCCGGCCGCCCGGACCCGCCCAGATGAAGGCCAGACAAGACGAGGACGGTGTAATGGCACAGCTCAAGAAGATCCTGCTGGTCGACGATGACGAGGACCTGCGCGAGGCGCTCGGCGAACAGCTGGTGATG
>JAUIBJ010000187.1 GCA_030428025.1 Alphaproteobacteria bacterium | reverse complement strand
CCTCGGCGCTGCGCAGCATCGCCTTGGTGGGAATGCAGCCCCAGTTGAGGCAGATGCCGCCCATATGCTCGCGCTCCACCACGGCCACGCTCAGGCCCAGCTGGGCGCCTCGAATGGCGGCCACATAGCCCCCGGGGCCTGCGCCGATCACGATCATGTCAAAGGTCTTTGCCGCCATTTCCGCCTCCGTCCGGGCTGTGGTCGAGATTTAGTTTGATATTAAACTATCTGACGGGCGGGCACAACGCGTCAGATGGCGCCCGCCATGGGGTGCAGGGACGCAGGGGCGGGTGGCAGGTTTTGGCCGGTCTGCCCTGTCCGACTGGCGAACCGTCGCCCATGGGAAGACCGGCGGGAACGGCGCAGCCCCATCGCGGGTTATCCGCGCATTCCGCCAGCCGGGCGCCCCCGCCCCGGCTGGCACAGGCATAACAGGAAAGGAAAACGCCATGACCTCTCTGACACGCACCGTCAGCGGCCTCGCGACCGCCGCCATTCTGGCCTGTGGGCCGGCGCTGGCGCAGAATCAGGACGACATGACAGACGGCAGCGACGCGGCCGCGCAAACCGGCACGGGCCCCGCCGTCACCGGAGACGACAGCGGCCTGAACGCCGCGGGCGCCGCCACGGGCACGGTCGATGGCGCGATCCCGATGCAAAGCGAAAACTCTGTGCTCGCCGGCGACCTTCTGGGGTCGTCCGTCTACAACAAGAACGAGGAGAGCATCGGCGATATCAACGACATGATCGTGAGTTTCGACGGCAGCGTCGAAGGCGTGATCATCGGCGTCGGCGGCTTTCTCGGCATCGGCGAGAAGGAGGTGGCGATTTCCCTGTCGGCCATCGACCTGGACATGACCGAGGCCGGCAACCCGCGCCTCTATCTCGACCGCACCGCCGAAGAACTGAAGGCGGCCGATGCCTTCGTCACCGCCGAGGACCAGCGCATTGCAAGGGAACTGGAGCAAAGCCAGAGCGACGCGCTGAACGGCATGAGCGCGACCGGCCAGGATGCAACGGCCGCGCAGGATGCCGCCGAGCGCAATGCAGACGAGGGCGCAACGGAGTGACAGCCGGGCAAAATCGAAAGGCGACGCTTGCCGCCTTTCCACTCACCGCCCCCTTCACCGCGTGCCGGTCAGGCGGCGTCGGCCTCCTGCAGGTTGCGCAGGGTTGAGCCATAGCCGCCCGCCTCGACATAGGCCCGTTCCGGCCCGGTCGAGGCGCGGCTCAGCGCCTCGTTGCGATAGGGGAAGCGGCCGAACATGCGGATGACCTCGCGATGGGCGCGGGCATGCAGCAGGTTGTCTGCCCCCGTCCTGGGCATCCGTTCCATCATCAGGCGAATGCAGCGTTCCTGATCGCAGAGGTTTTCGGAATGCATCAAGGGCAGGTAGAAGAACTGCCGCGCCGGTTCGTCGATGCGCAGATCCCACTTGCGGTGGATCGCCGCCTTGGCGGCCGCCAGCGCGTGCCGGTCGGTGGAAAACGCCCTCGCCGAGCCCCGGAACATGTTGCGCGGGAACTGATCCATCAGCACGATATAGGCCAGCGTGCCGCTGGGATAGGTCAGCCAGAGCCCATAGGTTCCCTGCCGCGCGCTGTGCCAGGCCTCCTCGAACCGGTCGCGAACCTCTTGGTCCAGTTCCTCGGACACCTTGTACCACCCCTGCGGGCCGACCTCGTCGAGCCAGAACCGCAATACCTCTTCCGGGGCCGTCATCGTAAAACTCCTCATTTCCCACACCCGATCAGGGAAGCTTAGTCCCATATCCTTTTCTTTGGACAGTAAAAATTTGCAACATCGGCAACTTTCCGTGACTGTGGATAACTCGTTAGCGCTATCCCTCTGCCCGTCTTGCCTGGCCGCCATCCTGGTCATCCTGCGCGACCTCGTAGTCGTATTCCGCCGCGAAACTGACCGCCATCGGCGACGCCGAAGGCGCCACCATGGTGAAGCTTTCGGTGTCGTCGACCGAGGGCGCGGCGCGCTGCGTCATCCGATAGGCCGCATAGCCCGCGATGCCGAACCCCAGCACCGCCACGACAAGGAAGAAGGCCCAGGCGCCGATCTGCCCCATCAGCCAGCCGATGAAGACCGGCGCCAGAACCGCGCCCAGCCCGTTGATGAAGACCATCCCGCCGGCGGCGGCGGCCATGTCGTCATGCTCCAGAAAGTCGTTGGTATAGGCGATCAGCAGCGAATAGAGCGGGTTCGACATCCCCCCCACCAGCAGCCCCGCGAGCAGCAGCACGGGGAAGAACTGACCGAGCAGCATGCCCAGCACCGCACCGCCCCCGCAGACAGACGCCGCCACCAGGATCAGGAGCCGCCGGTCCATCCGGTCCGACAGCCAGCCGATGGGCACCTGCAGGACGAGCGCCCCCACGAAGAATGTGGAGACGAAGGTCGAGATCTGCACCACCGACAGCCCCGCCTCGGCGCCATAGACTGGCGCCATGCCGAACTGGGCCGAGAAGATGCCGCCGAGCAGAAACATGCCGACGCAGCCGAGGGGCGAGATTTTCATGATCTGGCGCAGGCTGAGCGGCTTTGTGGTGTCGAAGGCAGGGGTCGGGCTGATCGACAGCAGGATCGGCGCAAAGGAAAGCGAGATCAGCACCGAGGGGATGATGAACAGGATGAACCCGCCCGGATCCGCCACCAGCATCAGCGCCTGCGCCGAGACGATGCCCACCATCTGCACGATCATGTAGAGCGACAGCGCCTTGCCGCGGTTGGTATTGTCGGCGGCGTTGTTGAGCCAGCTTTCGGCGGTCACGTAGACGCCCGAGAAGCAGAAGCCGATGATGATGCGCCCCGCGCCCCACGCGAAGGGATTGGTCAGGGCCGGATAAAGGATCATCACCGCCGAGATCAGCGAGGCCAGAGCCGCGAAGACCCGCACATGCCCAACCCGGCGGATCATCGCCGGCGCCCGGCGCGAACCGAACAGGAAGCCCAGGAAATAGCCCGACATCACCAGCGACATCTCGAGGGTCGAGAAGCCCTCGATCTCGCCGCGGATCCCCAGAAGCGTGCCCTGCATGCCGTTGCCCACTTGCAACAGCATCATCCCCAGAAGCAGCGCCCAGGCGCTGGACAGAACCGACAGCATCGCGTGTCCCCCGTGGCCGTTTTCCGTCGTGCCTATCACAGAACCGCCGGCCAGGCCAAAGACCGACTCACCCAAGGCCGGTCAGCGCCCGCCTGACAGGCTTTTTTCAGGGGATCAACAGCGAAGCGTCGCCATAGGAGAAGAAACGGTATTCCTCGGCGATCGCATGCTCATAGATGCGGCGGATGCGCGCCTGTCCCATCAGCGCCGAGACCAGCATCATCAGGGTCGAGCGCGGAAGGTGGAAATTGGTCATCAGCGCATCGGTTACACGGAACTGGAAGCCGGGATAGATGAAGATATCCGTCTCGCCCTTCCACGGCGCGATGTCGCCCGCGGCGGCGGCACTTTCGATCAGCCGCAGCGCGGTGGTGCCCACGGGGATGATCCGCCCGCCGGCGGCGCGGGTGGCGGCGATCCGGGTCGCGGCCTCCTCGCTCACCTCGCCCCATTCCGCATGCATCTTGTGGGTGGTCACGTCCTCCACCTTCACCGGCAGGAAGGTGCCCGCCCCCACATGCAGGGTGACATGGGTGAAATCCACCCCCTGCCCCGCCAATCCCGCCAGCAGCGCCTCGTCGAAGTGCAGCGACGCGGTGGGCGCGGCAACGGCGCCGGCACGGCGGGCAAAGACGGTCTGGTAATCCTCGCGGTCCTGCGCATCCGCCGCCCGCCGCGCGGCGATATAGGGCGGCAGCGGCATGGCGCCTGCCTCGTTCAGCGCCGCGTCGAACGCGGCCCCTTCCAGATTGAAGCGCAGCACCGCCTGACCCTCGTCCTTGGCGACGCAAAGGGCCTCGAGCCCCGCACCGAAGCGCACGGTCTCGCCCACCGCCAGCTTCTTCAGCGGCTTGACCAGCGCCCGCCAGCCGCCGCCCGGCGCCGGGTCGAGTAGCGTGGCCTCGATGCGTGCCTCGGTGGCGCCGCCCGCGCCCTGGCGCGTGCGCAGGCCGGAGAGACGGGCCGGGATCACCCGCGTGTCGTTCAGGATCAGCCGGTCGCCCGGCCGCAACCACCGGCCCAGATCCCAGACCCGCGCGTCGGCAATGTCGTCGCCCTCGGCCACCAGCAGCCGGGCCGATGGGCGCGGCCGCACTGGCCGTGTGGCGATCAGCCCCTCGGGCAGATCGAAGTCGAATTCCTCAAGTTTCATCAGCGGTCCTGCCCGCGGCTCGTGCCGTCGGGCCTGTCCTCGTCCGTCTCGGCCTGCGGCGCGCCCGGGCTGGTCCGACTGGGGGGCGGCCGGCGGAACAGTTCACGGAACAGGCCGGGCGTGAAAACCGAAAGCGGGTTGACCTGCACCTTGGGGTTGCTGGTGGGCCCCTTGAGCCCGTACTGGAAGCCAAGCAGTCCCTCGCCCTGCCGCGAGAACATGCCGCCCAGCATGTTGACCGCATAGATGGGCGAAACCACCCCCTCCATGTCCATCTGCCCAGCTTCCATATAGTAATAGCCCTCCATCGAAATTCCCATCGAGGCGCCCACGGCGCTGCCGGAATAAAGCGTCACCCGCTCGGGCGCGAGCAGGAAATCGGCCTCGACCCGGTTGAAATGGATACCCTCGCCGGTGAGCTGTTCCAGTAGGCCGATAACGCTGAGAGCGTTCAGCAGAGCGGCGATGGCGGGGGCGTCCTTGACCCGCAGGTTGTCGGCCTTCAACTTGCCCCGATAGGTGCCGGTGCGGGCTTCCGGAACAAGGACCAGTTCAAGCGACCCGTCGCGCGCCTGTTTCAGCAGATTGGCCGAGCGCAGCACGCCGCCGGCATCCTGGCTGACGATGCGGAAGGCGCTGCCTTCGGCACTGGGAAGAACCCGCCCGGAAATTTCGCTCTGGCCGTTCACCTTGCCGGAAAAGGCGCCGTCGGCGCCATTGGCCATGTCCAGCTCTGCGTTGAACTCCGTGAGCGCGATCGTGTCCGACACCTGCAGCCGGTCGAGACGGAGCGACACCGGCCCCCGCTCGCCGCGCGGCGTGCCGCTCTCCTGGCCCGCCAGCGAGGTTTGCCGCAGGTCGATCTCGCCGCCCAGCACCCGCACCAGCGGCGCCTTGCCCGGCCCCAGCCCCACCAGATCGACCGGGGCGTCGATCCAGGTACCAAGCTGCACGCGGCCGAAATTGGCCTGCTGGAGGTTGCCGTCTTCGGTGAGCGTCACCGAGCCCTCGGCGCGCAGCCCGCCCGCGTCGATGCGCAGCCTGTCGATGCGCGGGGGTTCGCCCAGGGCGCCCCCGACCTCGAATAGCCCGGTCTGATCTGTGCCCACCTGCCAGCCCAGCGGTCGCAGGCTCAGCATCACGCCCGCCAGATTAGAACTCATTCTGAACTGCGGCGGAGCCTCCTTGGCGAAATCGATCTCGATCTGGCCTTTCCCCGCGCCAGAGATGCTGCCCGGCGGCAGGCCGATGCGGAACTCGTCGACGAACCTCTCCGACAACTCGATCCAGCCCTCCACCCGCGAGGCGCCGTTGCTGCCCGGGCCGAGCGGCATTTCCCACCGGCCCGAAAACGGCACCAGCCCGACCCGGCCTTCGCCCCAGATCGCCAGCTTCTCGTGGCTGCCGGCGATCTGCAGTTCCGACGCCGCCAGCACGCGCTCTTCCACCAGCTTGTCGCTGCGCACCGAGGCCAGCTGGCCCGAGACGTTGAAGGCCACGTCCTCGGGCGTCAGATCGTCGACCACGAGGAAATCGAGCGTACCGTCGAGCCGCGCCTGGCCGTCGGCCAGCGTTACCGGCCGGCCGGCCTTGTCGAGAAAGCGGAACGGCTCCTCGTTCAACAGCGACAGCGCGGCGGTAATGGTGCTTTCGGTCTTCAACCGCACCTTTCCGGGGCCGCGCTTGATGCGGATGTCGGGGATGTCGAAGCTCGACCCGGAAATGTCGATCCGCCCGCCCTCGGCGGCCGTCACATGACCTTCATGCGCTGTGATGACGAAGCGGTTGTCATAGATCGAGGCATGGCCCGAGGCCTGCTCGATCATTGGTACGTCCTTGATGAAACGTGTGGTGAGATTGACGAAATCGAAGGCCAGGAAGGCATCGGGCTTGTGGCCGGGCATTGAACGCAGCGCCACCTGGATATCGCTCAACTCGGCCGTCTGTATATTGGTGTCGATCCAGCTTCGCGTCTTGGGTTCGAGGCTTTCGGGCCAGAGCGCCATCAGCCGGTCGGGGTCGATCGCGGCCATCTGCCCGTCGACGGAGACATACCAGCCGTCCGGCTCGGCCCGCACATCGCCGCGCATCACCAGATGCTGGCCCTGATCGGACAGGCTCAACTCGCCCAGCGTCACCCGAAAGGGGTCGAGGTTGAGCCGCATGTCCATCGTCGCACCCTCGAAGACGGCCGGTTTGCCGTAAAGTTCCATCGGGTTGGCCGACAACTCATGCACCTGGAACTGCGACACCAGAGCGTTGGGCCAGCCATCCTCCATCCCCGCCAGATGGGTCTGCCCCTCGATCCGGGCGCTGACCCACTTGCTGTCGAGCTGCAACTCCCGAAAGCGGATGATCTGCTGCTCGGGGTCATAGGTGAAATGGCTGCTGGCATGATCGAAGGCCACCGGACGAGCACCTTCGTTGGGGTTGAGTACCCCCGCCCCGATCTCCAGCACCGCATCGAGAGGGCCCAGCCGCCCCTCCGCATCCACCGCCGCCCGGATCGCTCCGGAAATCGGCGCATCGAGCGCGTTGAGCCAGGAAAGCGCCGGCGACTGCCCGGCGATGTC
>JAUIBJ010000186.1 GCA_030428025.1 Alphaproteobacteria bacterium | reverse complement strand
GATGGGGCTTTGCATGACCGTCTTGCAGCACTGGTCGAAGGCGTTGACGTCGATCTCGATGCGCCGCTATCGCTCGAGGATGAATGAGCGGCGATAGCGTGCCCGCCCAAGCGCCCCTTGTCGTAAACGGATGGTCGATTTATGCGCATCCGCTCTTTCTGGACCAGCTCGAAGGGCTGATCGAGGAAGTTGAAGCGCGTAAGGCACGCGATCCCAAGACCTGGCGCAAGAAAAACCCGACGAAACGGCTGGCCGCCATCTTCAAGCTGGTCACCGAGGCCATACCGGCAGATCCGGGTGCCGCCGCCTTCCGGCAAGGCGGCACACTCGGCGATCACCGCAAGCACTGGTTCCGGGCGAAATTCTTCCAGCAGTATCGGCTGTTCTATCGGTTCAACAGCGATGCGAAGGTCATCGTGGTGGCCTGGGTGAACGACGACAAGACCCTGCGCGCCTACGGCAGCAAGACGGATGCCTATGCGACGTTCAAAGGGATGTTGGAAGATGGCAATCCACCTGACAATTTCGACGCGCTCTTGAAAGAAGCTGCAGCGGCGGGCAAGCGGTTCGAAACTTCCCTTGAAGAGGTGCCCGATCGGTAAGTGGGCCAGCTTGCTGTGACCCTTTGGCATTATCGTTTACGACGCCCCGCTGGAAGATGTAGCATCGGCTGATAATACGGTCGGAGAAAGCACAATGATTGAGGCGGAAAAGGATAGGCAGCACCTCGGGCTAGAGGAGCAATGCGCGCCTGACCTGACGGGGCACCGTTTCCCAATTGCTGTGCACGTTGCAGACATGCCCGATGACCTCGGCAAGCTGCTGGATATCGGGCTCGAGGAGCATTTCCGTGGCGGCTGATGTCAATTCGTATGACGCGTGGTTTCGCGCGAAGGTGCAGGCCGCGCTGGAGGATGCACGCTCGGGAACATCTCAGGTTCAGGTGATGCAGGCCGCACAGGCATTGATTGATGCAAAGCGGCAGGTCGAACCCAAGTCCTGACCAAGCCTTGGAGGTCAGCGCGGTCTGACCCCCGTCACCCTGAAAAGCGAAAGCGGGCTTTTTGTCCTTTGGAATTCAGACCCTGATCCAAAGGAAAATCCCCATGTCCAAGCCCAAACCGGCAAACCCGGCTTTCCCAATCTCTGACACTGATCTCGCAAATGCCATCGCACAAATCGGCGCGGAGATCGACCACCAACCCCTGCGTAGCTCAGCGCTCGCGCGCATCATGCGCGAGACGTTTCATGGCAGTGATACCGGGGGCGCCTGGGACTGGCGGAAGGCCTATGACCTGATGCAGGCCGCGGCTGTGCAGGCGCTGCTACGTGGCGACAACAGTGAGGATGATTACTCTGCCGCAAAACTCCTTGCGTCACGTCTCCTGACGGAAACGCGCCGGTCGGAGCAGCAAATCCGTTTGCAGCAGTTCTCCACGCCGTTGCCATTTGCGGCGCTGGTCTTGCGGGCTGCGGCGATCCGCAAGGGCGAGACCGTGCTGGAGCCCTCGGCTGGCACCGGTGCCCTGGCCGCTTTCGCCGCCCGGGCCGGTGCCACGCTTGTGCTCAACGAGATCGACCCCTTTCGCCAGCGCCTCCTGCGCGCGGTTTTCGGCGGCGAGGTGACAGGCCATGACGGGGAGCATATCGATGATCTGCTGCAGACGCCGGTTCTACCCGACGTCGTGGTGATGAATCCGCCCTTCGCTTCCTCGGTCGATCGGTCGCGGGACAAGCACATCGCCGCCAAACATCTCATCGCGGCTGCCAAGCGTCTCGCGCCCGGTGGGCGGCTGGTGGCGATCATGCCGCCGGGGTTCACGCCCGAACGCGATGCCGCGCATTGGTCCCGCGCCTGCGGTCTCCTGACGCCGCGCTTGGCGCTGACGATGCCGGGGCAGGTCTACCGCAAGCTTGGCACCTCTGTCGAAACCCAGCTGATGGTCTTCGACAAGGTGCAGGAGGACGGCGAAATGATCCGCGTCCCTGTGCGGGATCTGAATGAAGCCTTGGCATATGTCGATGCCGTGGCCGCAACACGGACCGAGATGCGCCCGGCCCAACGGGTTGAAGCGATCCCTCATGCTCGGCCGACCGTTCCATCCTCTGCCCCGCGCAAGACCGCGGCTGCGCCTGTTGCCGCTTCCAAACCCCAGGCCAATGCCGTCCGCCCGCTCAGCTTCACAAGCTTTGAGGCCCCCCGTGATAACACGCCGATCTCGGATATCTATGCGCGCTACCGTCCGCAACGGATCGAGATCGCGGGTGCGCAGGAACATCCCACGCCGCTCGTTGAAAGCATCGCCATGGCCTCGGTTGCCCCGCCCATGCCCTCAAACACGGGCAGTGATGACTTGCGCCTGCCCGCACGGTTGATCGAGGAGGGGGATCTCTCCGAGGCGCAGCTGGAAACCATCATCATGGCGCATGACGCCCATGGGCGTGATCTGCCCGGTCGGTTTACCATCGATGACGACCAGACCAAGCTGACGCGCGCCGATGATGACCCGGATGCACGGGCCTATCGCCTCGGCTATTTCCTCGGTGACGGCACCGGTTGCGGCAAGGGGCGCGAATGCGCGGGGCTCATCCTTGTCAACTGGCTGGCCGGGCGCAGGAAGGCGATCTGGGTCTCCAAATCCGCCACGCTTATCGAGGACGCGATCCGCGACTGGACCGATCTCGGCGGCTCGCCTGCCGACATTCAGCCGCTTTCCAAATGGAAACCGGATCAGCCCGTCCCGATGGGCGACGGAATCCTCTTCGTCACCTACGCCACGCTGCGGTCCGCGGGCAAATGCGGCACCACGCGACTGAGCCAGATCCTCGCCTGGATGGGTGAAGACTTTGACGGCGTTCTTGCCTTTGATGAGGCCCATGCCATGCAGAACGCGGCCGGGTCCGAGCAGGGCAGGGGGGTCAAACCCTCCCAGCAGGGCCTTGCGGGCCTGCGGCTGCAACTGGCAGCACCCCGCGCCCGCGTCTTCTACATCTCGGCCACGGGTGCCACGAGCGTGCACAACCTCGCCTATGCCGCGCGGCTGGGGCTCTGGGGGCAAGGCCCCGAATACCCCTTCCCGAGCCGCGAGAGTTTCGTCTCGGCGATGGAAGCAGGCGGTGTCGCCGCCATGGAGGTGGTCGCGCGCGATCTCAAGACGCTCGGCCTCTACACGGCCCGTGCCCTCAGCTTTGATGGCGTGGAGTATGACGTGCTCGAACACGCGCTCACCCCGGCCCAGATCGAGATCTACGACGCCTATGCGGGTGCGTTTCGGACGATCCACCACAATCTCGAGGCCGCGCTGACGGCGACCGGCGTCAACGACGCCTCTGGCGAGACCAATGCCTCGGCCGCTCGCGCCTCGGCCAAGTCCCGCTTCGAGAGCACGAAGCAGCGTTTCTTCAATCATCTGCTGATGGGCATGAAGGCCCCGACCATCATCCGCGCCATCGCGGACGATCTGGCGGCAGGCAATGCTTGCGTCATCCAGGTTGTCTCGACAGGCGAGAGCCTGCTGAAGCGTCGGCTTGAGGCGATGGACCCGGAGGATGAACTCGTCGAGGGTGCCTTGACGCCGCGCGACTATGTTCTGGGCTACCTCGAACAGGCCTTCCCGATCCATGCGCAAAAGCTGGTCGAGATCGACGGCAATATGGTGGCAGTGCCTTTGCGGGATGAGACCGGGGCGCTGGTCGTCTCGCGCGAGGCGCTCGCCCTGCGTGATGCGGCCATGATGGAGTTGATGACGCTCGCCCCGATCCCCTCGGCGCTGGATCAGATCCTCTGGGCCTTTGGCGACGAGGCCGTGGCAGAAGTCACGGGGCGGTCCATCCGACCCATCAAAGCCGAGGACGGCCAGCTCTTCATCGAGAAGCGCAGCGCCAGCAGCAATTCGTCTGAGACCCAAGCCTTCATGGACGGCGAAAAGGATATCCTGATCTTCTCCGATGCAGGCGGTACGGGCCGATCCTATCACGCGGCGCAAACGGCGAAGAACCAGAAACGGCGGCGGCACTATCTACTGGAGCCCGGCTGGCGCGCGGATGCGGCCATTCAGGGGCTCGGCCGCACGCATCGCTCTGCCCAGGTCAGCGCGCCCTTCTTCCGGGTCTGCACCTCGGATGTGCATGGCGAAAAGCGCTTCACCTCGACTATAGCCAAACGCCTCGACCAGCTGGGGGCCCTGACCAAGGGTCAGCGCGAGACCGGATCGCAGGGCATGTTCCGCGAGGAGGACAATCTCGAAAGCCCGATCGCGCGGGCCGCACTACGTGGGTATTTCGCCGATCTTGCCGCCGGGCGCGCTGAGGCGATGAGCTACGAGAGCTTCACCGACTGGACAGCCCTGCGGCTGATCGACAAGGACGGGGTGCTGCTCGAGGAGCTGCCGCCGATCCAGCGGTTTCTCAACCGGGTGCTTGCCCTTCCCATCCACATGCAGAACGCGCTCTTTGCCGAGTTCATGCGCCGGATTGCCGATCAGACTGAACGGGCGCGCGCGGCGGGCACGCTCGATCTCGGCGTCGAAACCCTGCGTGGCGAAAAGATCGAACAGGTCTCCACAGAGGATCTCTGGACCTGCCCGAAATCCGGCGCCGTGACGCGGATCATTGGGCTTGAGGTGACGGACCCGGTCCATGTCCTTGACGCCGAAGAGGCCATGTCGCGCAATCCCGACAAGCTGCCGATGGTTAATCGCGCCTCGGGCCGCGCGGCGCTCATCTCGGCGCGCCCCATGCAGATGTATGGCGAGGATATCGTGACGCTGATGCGCAAGGCGGTGAGGCCAAACGGTTCCAGCTATCTCGAAGAGACGCGATTTGAAGCCTCTGCCTGGGAAGAGATCGGCAAGCCTGAGTTTGCGCGGCTTTGGGATGCCGAGGCTGCGTCCCTGCCAAAAACCACCACGACCAAGCTCTACCTGCTGACCGGGCTGCTGCTGCCGATCTGGAAGGACATTCCGACCACCAATGAGCGCATCTACCGGGTCACGCCCGATGGGGCGAAAGCCATGATCGGGCGCACGCTGAGCGAGGAAGGTGCGGCCGCGCTGCGCGCCCGCTTCCTCGTCTCCAACCCGCAAACGCCGCAGGAGATGCTGACCGCCGCCCTCGGCTCCACCGCACCTGTCGATCTGGGCCGGGGTCTGACCCTGACCCGTCGCCGGGTCGCAGGCGAGATGCGTCTCGAGCTGGGCGGTGCGGATCGGGGCATGATTGAAGGTCTCAAGGCCATGGGGTGTTTCACGGAGATCATCGCCTTTCAGCTACGGGTGTTCCTGCCGCATGGGGACGGGATCGACACGGGAAGCATTCTGGCCCGGATCGTGGGGCAGGAAGCCGCCAGAGCGGCAGAACAAGCCGCCTGAAAAGTCAAAGCGGGCTTTGTGCCGGGCGTCGCGGATCTGGATTTCACCGGTCTGCGCTTTCCGGTCGCGCGCTGACCAATGCCACGCCCGGCCCCCCAACTTCAGACAAGAGGACGGACCCATGACCAATCCCCAGATCGACTATGCCGCAATGGCGGCTCAGTGGCGTGCAGAGCGCGAAACTACATTGAAGGCATCCCGAACGGAGCTGCTCGCGCAACTACGTGCGCTTGGCATCAGCGAGGTCACTGCCGAATACGAAGGCTATGGCGACTCCGGCAATGTCGAGGATGTGACGGTGCAGCCTGCAGAGGTCCAACTGCCGGAGCCGCTTGCCACAGAGGTTGGCGACTTCGCCTGGTCGCTCGCCTATCACCATCACCCGGGGTTCGAAAACAACGAGGGCGGCTACGGCACGCTGACCTGGGACATAGCACTAGACAGCATTATCCTCGATCACGCGGACCGCTATGTCGAATGCTCGCACAGCTATGACGAGGGGCTATGAGATGGCCCATCCGCTTCATCATGCTGAAAGCTCTGCCCGGAAATTCGGCGGGGTGCCGTCTGACTATCAGTCTCTGCACGATTGGTTTGACGCCTCGAAAGAGCACCTCGCGCTCTTCACGCACCGCGCCATGCGTCACCATGCGCAAGGCCTGTTTGAGGCCGAACGGGTTTTTGGCCTGACACTGACCAATAGTGCGGGCCGCGACATCCCCGTGCGCTGGATCGGCGAGCAGCATATTCGTGAAGACTGCCAGGGCCGCATCCCGAGCATGGCGGACTGGCTGCGACGGATACAGCCTGAGCCATGGATGGCCAATGGCCACATCGACCGGCATTCCGGCGATGAGCCCTGCGGCGACCCAAGGGTTGCCTGGGCCTCCGAGGTCGCCGCCGGAAGAACGGTTCTTGGCCTGAAGGATTGGATAGCGGCGCGCGCGACGCAAGCCACGCAAAGCGCCTGACAGCTCTCGGCCGTTTGCCAAACAAATCTTGCATGGAAGCCCGGTCGGAAGATCGGACTTCTTGCGTCGTTTCCCCACCATTCTTCGTAAGGAGGTTCGCATGACACTCGAAGACATCAAGGCGGCCGTTGATGCCGGCCAGACCGTGCATTGGGCCAATACCGGCTACGTTGTCCACAAGGACCGGCTCGGTCAGTACCTCATCACCTATGTGCCGAATGGTAGCTGCATCGGTCTGACCGACCGGGGCGGGCACCGGTTGAACGGAAAAGAAACGGAGTTCTTCGTCGCGCAATCGAAGGACGCCGCAGAAAATCCGGGCAACCAATCAAGACCAGACGGGCAGGGGAGGGGCGTAGCACCCGGAGGCGCGGGGGCATTCCCACTCGGACGGCAGCTTTGACCCGTGGGCGGGGCTGAAAGGAAAGCAGGCTTTCTGATTTGTGATCCCTCAAGGGGTCGAGAAAGCAATCCCGGATGCGCTGGCAAGGACGTCAGGCACCGGCCAATCCA
>JAUIBJ010000185.1 GCA_030428025.1 Alphaproteobacteria bacterium | reverse complement strand
CCCTTTCCATTTGCGCCCCGAATTCCCGTGACACCCGTGGGCCGGGCTTCAGCCCGGCTCCGCCCGCCCCACAAAACCGCTCACCTCGCCCAATGACGCGATGCACCGCCCCGCATTGCCTCAGCCTCCGAAGACTAGGCGCATCGTGGACCATGGCCTCCAGCTCTGCACGTTCGGGCAAAGCCTCTGCGTCGGCTCGAGCCCCTCGGCCTCGAAGTACCGCAACAACGTGATATCGGTCTTGGCGTGCAGCGGGACGATATGCGCATGCGCGTGCGCCACATCCCCGCCGGTACAAACGAAAAAACCGCGCCCCGGGGCGCGGCCTTGTCGGTCCCGAAAGGGGCGCGATCCTACTTGATCTTGCCTTCCTTGTACTCGACATGCTTGCGCGCGACGGGGTCGTATTTCCGCACCGTCATCTTTTCGGTCATGGTGCGCGCGTTCTTCTTGGTCACATAGAAATGGCCGGTGCCCGCGGTCGAGTTCAGGCGGATCTTGATGGTGGTCGGTTTTGCCATTTTCCGTCTCCTGCACCGAGCGGCCGGCGCCGCCCGTGAAAATCCCGTGAAGCCCGCCTTTTATAGGGCCCGGCGGCCGAGTCAACCGGTTTTTCCGGCCGCGTCCTCAGTTCGACGTGAGCCGCGTCGGCATCCGGTAGAAATGGTGCACCCCGATCGTGGCGGTTCTGGGAAACCGGCGCGCCCAGCGGGGATTGACCGCCCGGGTATGGTAATGCGTCGCGCCATCGGTCAGCGGCCTTGGCGCGCCCTGCACCATCAGATGCGCCACCTTGCCCACCCGCTCGAAGGCGCGCGGCTCGGAAATGACTTCCTTGTAGCCGTCGCAGGTATAGGTGAACTGGCACTGATACTTGCGCCCGGTACCCTGATGCACGACCGCACAGATGTCATCCGGAAATTCCGGGCTGTCGACGCGGTTGAGGATCACCTCCGCCACGGCGAACTGACCCTTCACACTTTCGCCCCGCGCTTCGAAATAGAGCGCCTCTGCAAGACAGCGCCATTCGGCCCCGCCCTTGCGGAAGGACTGTTTGCTCAGCCACTCCGCGGTATAGTTCACTTCCACCTCGGGCCGCTTCAGCAGGCTCGCCAGCCGCCCCCCCGGCAGCGCGCTGATGGCGCTGCGCTCGGTCTCCAGAAGCTTGGTCAGATATGTGTCCGCCGAGGCGGCGCCGGCGGTCGCCAGCAGCAGCACAATGACTAGTCGCAACATAACCGTTATCCCTTTCCCGTCAGGTTTCCTCCGGGCATCCGGATGCGATAGGCAATGGAAACCTCGGCGTCCACCCCAACGAACGCCCGGGCAAGTCTAACACAAAACGATAAAAAGAATGTAGCCCCAGGGTAAATCCTGAAATTTCGATTAAATTTCAGAAACTTGACCTGTTCTTTCCCGCACCGCCAGCTGTGCGGCAGCGAGTCGCGCCACCGGAACACGAAAAGGCGAGCAGGAGACATAATCGAATCCCGCCGAACGGCAGAAGGCGATTGATTCGGGGTTGCCCCCGTGCTCGCCGCAGATCGACAGCACCAGGTCGGGCCGGGCCCTGCGGCCCCGCTCGGCGCCGATCTTCAGAAGCTCGCCCACCCCGTCCGTATCGAGCGTGTGGAACGGATCCTCGGGATAGACACCCTGCTGAACGTAGTCCGACATGAAGCGCCCCGCATCGTCGCGGCTGAGCCCATAGGTCATCTGGGTGAGGTCATTTGTGCCGAAGCTGAGGAAGGAGACCAGCGGCGCGATCTCACCCGCCCGGAGCGCCGCACGGGGCGTTTCCACCATCACCCCCAGCCGGTAGGTGAAACTCTTGCCGGTTTCGTTTCGCACCGCCGCCGCGACAGCATCGACCCGTGTCTTGACCAGTTCGACCTCGCGCCGGGCGCTGACCAGCGGGATCATGATTTCCGGAACCACCGGGTCACCCTCGCGGCTGGCCTCGACCGTCGCCTCGAAGATCGCCCGCGCCTGCATCTCGTAGATCTCCGGCACGGTGATGCCGAGGCGCACACCACGCATGCCCAGCATGGGGTTGTATTCTCCCAAGGCCTCCACCCGCCGGGTGACGTCCGACAGCGGCAGATCCAGCGCCTCGGCCAGTTCGCGCATGCCCGAACGGTCGGTGGGCAGAAACTCGTGCAGCGGCGGGTCGAAGAGGCGGATGCAGACCGGCTGCCCCTGCATGATGCGGAAGAGATGGATGAAATCCGCCCGCTGCATCGGTAGTAGCAACTCCAGCGCCGCGGCGCGGTCCTCGCCGGAATCGGCGAAGATCATCTCGCGCATCACCGTCAGCCTGTCGGCCTCGAAGAACATGTGCTCGGTCCGGCACAGCCCGATCCCCTGCGCCTTGAAGCTGCGCGCCATCTCGGCATCGGCAGGGGTGTCGGCATTGGCGCGCACGGCGATGTCGCGGGTCTCGTCGGCCCAGCCCATCAGCGTCGCCAGCGCCTCGTCGCGGGCAGGCTCCAGAAGCGGCGTGTCCCCGGCCAGCACCTCGCCATGGGTGCCGTCGATGGTGATCCAGTCCCCGGCCTTCACCACCCGGCCCTTCGGAAAGACCAACTGCTTGCGCCGCATGTGAAACTGGATCGAGGAGGCGCCCACCACGCATGGCTTGCCCATTCCCCGGCCGATCACGGCGGCGTGGCTGGTCATGCCGCCGCGCTCGGTCAGCACGCCGACAGCGGCATGCATGCCGCGGATATCCTCGGAACTGGTCTCGCGGCGCACAAGGATGCAGGGCTCGCGGCGGGATTCGCTGGCCTGGGCCTCGGTGGCATTGAACACGATCCGGCCGCTGGCCGCGCCTGGGCTGGCGGCGATGCCGCGCGCAAGCACGTCGCGGGCCGCCTCGGGATCGACCTGACGGTGCAGCAATTCATTCAGCGCCCGCGGTTCGACCCGCATCAGCGCCTCCTCGCGGGGGATGATCCCGTCCTCGGCCAGCGCCACGGCGATGGCCACGGCGGCACGGGCATTACGTGCCACGCGTACCCCGTCGAGCAGGTAGAGCCTGCCGTTCTCGATTGTGAACTCGGCCTGCATCTCCTCCCGCAGCTTCTCGCGCATCAGCACGGTGTGAGCCTTGAGTTGGGCAAAGGCTTCCGGTGCCAGTTCCTCCAGCGATGGCCCGCGTGGGTCGCGCTCAAGAAACAGCGCATCAACGCCGCCGCGCAGCGCCTCGCGGCCCTGGCTCTGGCTCAGATAGCGCCCGGTGATCTGGCGCGCCCCGGTCTGGCTGTTGACCAGTTGCATCACGCCCGAGCCGCATTCGCCCTCGCCGAGACCCAGAGCCATCTCCTGCACCACCAGCCCTAGCCCGGCATTCGCGGGCGCACCCTTGGCCTGGCGCAGGAGTCGCGCTGTCGTGCCTTCCCAGGCCCGCGCCATCGAGCGCAGCACCTCGCCCAGTTGACGGCCGGGATCCTGCGGAAATTCCTCCTCGGTTTCGTCCTCATAGGCGGCAAGCGCCTGCTTCAGTCCGGTGACCGGTTCGTCGGAAACGTCATCGAAGGCTTCGGCGTCCAGCCGGGCGACATGGATCGCATAGCTCTGCACGAAGCGGAGATAGAGCTTGGCGGCGGCCTCACGCCCGATCCGGTCTGCGAGTTCGACATAGCGCGCGTCGTTCATGCCGATATTGAGCACAGCGCCGGGCCCGCCCCAGTCGGGATCCTCCGAGGAGGGGCGCACACAGAGGATGGCAGAAGGCTTGAAGGGCCCGAGCAGAAGCTCGGCCGACGGCATCTCTCCGGCGGCGATGCGGCGGACGGTCTGGAATGACAGCGCCAGGGTCTGCGGCACGGGTAGGTTCAGCCGGACCAGACGCTGCAGGCATTTGGCGCGACCGCCATGGGTCCGCGTCGCCAGGGGCGCATCCGGCGTGATCAGGGTGATATGATCGTCGTATTGCTGCACTGCGGCACCATTGCGCTTCGCGCCGCCAAAAGCAAGTGTCGTGTGACAATGGGGAGGAGGGACGGAATGGCCGCCGAAGAACAACGACCGGTCTCCACAGGACGTCCTCGCGGACCCGAGACGCGCCAAAGCGCGCCGCCCGGCGTCCTCTACCCCTCGATCCGCGTCAGGTCGGCCGCCTGAAGACAGATATGGCGAATGCGGCTGAGCAGGTTCAGCCGGTTGCGGCGCACCACCTGGTTGTCGGTGTTGATCTGCACCGCCTCGAAGAAATCGTCGATCGGGCCGCGCAAGGCCGCCATCGCGCCCATCGCGGCGGCGAAATCCTCGGCCTTCACCGCCTCGGCAATGGCGGCCTCGGCCGCGTCGAGCGCGGCGAAGAGCGCCGTTTCCTCTTCCGCCTCGGCAAAATTGGGATCGGCGCCGAAGGAATACTCCACCCCGTCCTTCTCTTCGGCCTGCACCAGAATATTGTTGGCACGCTTGAAGCCCTGCACGAGGTTTTCCCCGTCCTCGGTGGCCAGCACCTCCTGCAGCGCCCGCGCGCGGGCCACGATCAGCATCAGGTCGTCGCCGCTCCCCAGTTCCAGACAAGCGTCAATCACGTCGTGCCGCAGGCCCTGATCGCGCAGATAGACCTTCAGACGGTCGTGGAAGAAGGCCAGCAGGTCGGTACTTAGGTCCGGCACCGCGTCGCCCACCGTGCGCAAAAGGCTGCCCTCTCCGGTCTCCGGCGCGCCGTCCCGGTCCTTCAACCGGTCCAGCACCGCGTGGAAGGCCGCACCGAAGACGCCATGCTCGGCCACCTCGTCGAGTACCTCCTCCAACGTGTCGATCTCGCCCTCGCTGGCCTTGCGGCGATTGAGGCCGATCTTGTGCCGCAGAAGCTGGCCGTCGATGAACCGGTCAAGCCCGATCCGCAGCCCGTTTTCCAGCACGATCCGGATCACACCCAGCGCCGCCCGGCGAAGCGCGAAGGGATCCTTCGAGCCCGTGGGCTTCTGATCGATGGCCCAGAACCCGGTGAGCATATCGAGCTTGTCGGCCAGCGCCACGGTCACGGAGACCGACGAGCGCGGCACCTCGTCGGACGGGCCGAGCGGCGAGTAATGCGCCTCGCAGGCCGCCGCCACCTCCTCCGGCAGGCCGGCGGCCTCGGCATAATACCGGCCCATCAGCCCCTGCAACTCGGGGAATTCATAGACCATTTCCGAACTGAGATCGGCCTTGACCACGCGCGCGGCCTCTTCGGCCAGCTCCGCATCGGCCCCCACCATCGGCGCCACCTCTCGCGCCAAGGCACGGATCCGCGCGATGCGGTCGGCCTGGGTGCCAAGTTGACGCTCGAAGGTGACATGCGAAAGCTGCTCGATCCAGGCCCCCATCCCTTCCTTTGCCACGCGCAGGTCGTTTTCCCAGAAGAATTTCGCATCCGACAACCGCGCCGCCAGAACCTTCTGGTTGCCCGCGAGGATGGTCGCGCCGTGATCGGCCGTTTCGATATTGGCGACAGTGACGAAACGCTCGATCCGGCCCGTGGCCGTGTTGCGGACCGAAAAGAACTTCTGATGCTCCTTCATCGAGGTCTGCAACACCTCCGGCGGCAGGTCGAGGAACTCCGCCCCGATCTCGCCCATCAGAGTGACGGGCCATTCCACCAGCCCCGACACTTCCTCCAGAAGGCCCTTGTCCTCGACCACTTCCAGACCCGAGGCGAAGGCCAGGTTGGTGGCCTCCTGCCAGATGTGGCGCGCGCGCTCCTCGGGGTCGAGCAGCACCTTGTCACGCTTGAGCCGGGCCTGATAATCCTCGAACCCCATCACCGCAAAGCGGCCATGACCCATGAAACGGTGGCCTTCGGTGGTGTTGCCGGCCCTGATCCCGTCAACCTCCAGATCGACGGTGCGCGCCTCGCCCACCTCGTCGGTGAGAATGCAGAGGATCGAATGCAGGGGGCGCACCCAGCGCAGGGTGCCCCCGCCCCAGCGCATCGACTTGGGCCAGGGGAAGTTACGGATCACCGCCTCCAGCACCTCGGCCACGATGAGATCGGCCGGGCGGCCCGGACGGGTGACGCGCGCGAAATAGACCTGTCCCTTCTTCTCGTCCCGGACCTCCAGCGCGTCGCGGGTCACGCCGGCGCCGCGCAGAAACCCCTCGATGGCCTTGTCAGGTGCATCCACGCGCGGGCCCTTGCGTTCCTCGGTGACGGTGGGGCTTTCCTTGGCCAGCCCCTCGATCGCCAGCGCCAGACGCCGCGGCGTGGAAAAGGCGGCGGCGCCGGCATAGGTCAGCCCCGCCTCGACCAGACCTTCGGTCACACGCGCCTTCATGTCCCCGGCCGCGCGCCGCTGCATACGGGCGGGGATTTCCTCGGAAAAGAGTTCGATCAGAAGATCAGGCATGAAGCGTCAACCCGGGGCTTGGTGGAAGTCCCGGGTTGGATAACGGCCGCTCGCGGCGAGGTCCAGCCGGATTTGCCTCAACTGGTGGGATCAGCCCGCTTGGCAAGGGTCTTCACGTCCGGCCCGGCCCGCGCCGGCACGATGCGATAGACCGCCTCGATGAAGCAATAGACAGCGAAACCGATAAGACCGGCCGTCAGCAGGATCAGCAGGATCCGTCCGAAGGCCATCTGCCGGACCGTGTCGAAGGCCTTGCCCAGCCCGCCGGCCTCCTGCGGCGAGGCCGAGACGGCGGCATATATCAGGAAGCCGCCAATGATGCCCACGACGATGCCATGCGCCACGAGCCCTGCGCGCGCCGCCGGATCCAGCCGCTCCATCATAGCGGTGCGCCGCAGGTGCGATTTGTACTTCTCCGACCAGGCCTTGTAGATGTAATAGATGCAGGCCCCGGCCACGGCCACGCCCGCAAGCCCCACCAGCCATTGCCCGAAGGGCACCGACATCAGC
>JAUIBJ010000184.1 GCA_030428025.1 Alphaproteobacteria bacterium | reverse complement strand
AGTTCGTCGAACTCGGCCGGCAGATCTGCCTCGGGCCCGACCCAACGGATCGCGCCCTCCGAAACCGAAAGCGCCGCCTTTTCGGTCAGGCCGTAGGGCGCGGGGCCGGTCATGGTGGCGATGGTCGCGTTTCGCAAGAGCATGCGGGGGCCCTTTCCTGTTGGATGTCTTGGCCCCGTTATTATGTCTATACATAATAATCGTCAACCCATGAATTTCGCCCACCCGAAAGTGCGACACCCGCCACTTGCGGGCGGGTGTCCAGGCTTGACGCAAAGAAGGTGGCCGGCCTATTCGGCGGCGATCTTGATGACGGGTTCCATCCGCGCGAGGATATCGTCGGCGAGGTGGCATTTCACCTGATGCCCCGGCGCAAGCTCCCGCACCGGAGGTACTTCCTCCTCGCAGAGGTTGCCGGGCACTTCCGATTTCCAGCGGCAGCGCGTCTGGAACGGGCAGCCGGGGGGCGGGTTCATCGCCGAGGGCACGTCGCCCTCCAGCACGATATGCTTTTTCTCCACATGGGTATCGGCAATCGGCACCGCCGACAGAAGCGCCTCGGTGTAGGGGTGATAGGGCGGCGAGAACACCTGTTCGGTAGTGCCCAGTTCGACCACATGGCCCAGATACATCACCATCACCCGGTCGCTGAGGTAACGCACGATGGACAGGTCGTGCGAGATGAAGAGAAGCGTCGTCTTCTTCTCGCGCTGAATTTCCATGAGCAGGTCGGTCACTGCCGCTTGCACACTGACGTCGAGCGCCGACACCGGCTCGTCCGCAACCACGATGCGCGCACCGCCGGCAAAGGCCCGGGCAATGCCCACTCGCTGCTTCTGCCCGCCAGACAGCTGCCGCGGCATCCTCTCGGCAAACTCGCGCGGCAGCTTCACCAGATCCAGAAGCCGCATCGTTTCGTTCTGGCGCTCCTCGTCAGAATTGCCGTGGCCGAATATCTCCAGCGCACGCATGATCTGGCGGCCCACGGTCATCGACGGGTTCAGCGTGTCGAACGGGTTCTGGAACACCATCTGGATATCGGCGACCGTTTGGGTGTCGCGGCTCTGGATCGGGATATGCTCGATATTCTTGTTGTCGAGCAGGATCTGCCCGTCGGTGGCCGTCTCCAGACCCATCAGCACCTTGGCGAAAGTCGATTTGCCGCAGCCCGACTCGCCCACGATGGCCAGCGTTTCGCTCTCCCGCGCCTCGAAAGTCAGCGTCTCGTTGGCCTTAACCACCTTGGTGACGCCACTTGAACCGAAAAGAGCGTTGGCCGCGACCTCGTAATATTTCTTCAGGTTGTCCATCTTAAGGATGACATCGCCCTTTTCGGTCGCCTTGGTCTGTTCCATCGCCTGGATCGGGGCGTTCCAGTCAATCTCCTTGAAGCGAAGGCAGCGCGAATAGTGCCGATCGTCGCCCGCAATCTGTTCCATCGGAATGGCGATATCCTGGTTGCAGCGCCCCTCCTCGAAATAATCGCAGCGCGGGCCGAAATTGCAGCCCGGCGGGCGCTCGTGCGGCAGCGGGAAGTTGCCCGGAATAGCCTTGAGCGGACGCGCGTTCTTGTCGGCCCCCGGCAGCGGGATCGACCGGAACAGCGCCTGCGTGTAGGGGTGCTGCATCTTGTCGAAGACATCCTCGATGCTGCCGGTTTCCACCGCCTCGCCGGAATACATCACGCAGATGCGGTCGCAGGTTTCCAGCACCAGCCCGAGGTTGTGGCTGATGAACAGCATCGAGGTGCCGTATTTCCGGCCCAACTCCTTGACCAGTTCCACCACCGCCGCCTCGACCGTCACGTCAAGAGCGGTGGTGGGCTCGTCGAGGATCAACAGGCTGGGATTGGCCATCAGCGCCATGGCGATGACGATCCGCTGTTGCTGCCCGCCCGACAACTGGTGTGGAAAGCTCTTCAGGATCCGCTCGGGGTCGGGCAGCTTCACGTCGCGCACCACTTCCAGCGCGCGCGCATAGGCCTCCTGTTCCGACACCTTCTCGTGGATCATCGGCACTTCCGTCAGCTGCTTGCCGATCTTCATCGCCGGGTTGAGGCTCGCCATAGGCTCCTGATAGATCATGGCGATCTCGTTGCCGCGGATGTCGCGCAACTCGTCCGGGCTGAGCGTCTTGAGGTCGCGGCCCTTGAACTTGATCGTGCCGCCGACGATCCGGCCGTTCACACCCAGATCCTGCATGACGCCCAGGGCCACGGTCGATTTGCCGCAGCCGGATTCGCCCACGAGGCCCACCGCCTCGCCCGGCTGAACCTCCACCGAGAAATCCATCACTGCGGGGATTTCCCTCAGACGGGTGAAGAACGAAATCGACAAGCTGTCGATTTCCAGAATGGGGCCGTCATAGTCAGGTTTTTTCGGCATGTCCGTTGTCCTTTTCCCGCAAGCGAGGCTAGTCCTTCAGGCTTTCTTCCCGCAGCCCGTCGGCGAGGAAGTTCAGCCCCAGCACCAGCGTCAGAAGCGCGATGGCCGGCGGCACCGCGATATGCAGGATGTTTGCCGACAGAAGCCGCCGCCCGTCGATGATCATCTTGCCCCAGTCCGCGCTTTCCGATTCGAGCCCGAGGCCGAAGAAACCCAGCGTTCCCAGAAGGATCGTGGTGTAGCCGATGCGCAGGCAGAAATCGACCAGCAGGGGCCCGCGCGCATTGGGCAGGATCTCCCACAGCATGATGTACCACGGGCCTTCGCCGCGGGTCTGGGCCGCCGCCACATAGTCGCGCGTCTTGATGTCCAGTGTCAGCCCACGCACGATCCGGAAGACGGTGGGCGAGTTGACGAAGACCACCGAGACGAAGACCACCAGAAGGTTGGGCGGGAAGCTGATGATGCCCAGCGGGTCGGCATCCCAGGCGATACCGAGATAGATCCAGAAGCCGATCACCAGCGTGATCCCCACGAACAGGTTCCGCTTGCCCGGCTGCGTGTGATAGCGCGAATTCCACAGGATCACGAGGAACACGAGCGGGAAGATGAACAAGACCGCAGCCATGTAGACGGGGATGCCCGTCAGGACGATCTCGGGCGTGACCAGCAGGTAGAAAAGCAGGATCACCGGGAAAGCCAACACGAGGTTCGACAGGAACGACAGGAAGGTGTCGAACTTTCCGCCGTAATAGCCCGCGGGCAGGCCCAGCGTGATCCCGACCATGAAGGCAAAGATCGTGGCGAACGGCGCGATCAGAATCACCTTGATCGACCCGGCGATCACCCGGCTGAACACGTCGCGACCCAGGTTGTCGCCCCCCAGAAGATAATAGGCCCCGGCATTCGGATCGGGCGTGCCGATCAATTTGGAATACGGTGTGCCGGGCAGTTTCTTCTTCATCATCGCCGACTGATCGAGCGGGTCATGCGTGGCGATCATGTCGAAGGCCCCGGCAAAGAAAGCCGTGAACACCCAGAACAGAACCAGGGCGAGTCCGATCATGCCGATGGTACTGTCGAACAGCTTTCCGTAAAGCCCAAGACGGCGCTTGAAATAGATGGAAACGGCAAAGGTGATCACCAGCGCGATGATGGTGGGCATGAACTGGATGATCATCTGGCCGAGAATGGCACCCCAGCTAAGCGGATCCTTCATGGCGTCGGCCCTCCCTTACGTCACGCTGATCCGCGGGTTCAGATAGACATAGCCGATATCCGATATCAGCTGCGTCACCAGCACCACGATGACAGAAATAACCGATACCGCCAGCAGCAGTTCGATATCGTTGTTCCCGGCGGCCAGCACCAGCGTCCAGCCGAAACCCTTGTAATTGAACAGAGTCTCGACGATCACCACGCCGTTCAGCAGCCAGGGAAATTGCAGCATGATCACCGTGAAGGGGGCGATCAGCGCGTTACGAAGCGCGTGTTTCATGACGATGTTGGGAAAGCTAACGCCCTTCAGACGTGCGGTGCGGATGTACTGAGAGGTCATCACCTCGGCCATCGAGGCCCGCGTCATCCGCGCGATATATCCCATGCCGTAAGCCGCGATCGTTAGAACCGGCAGAAAGAAGTTCTCGAAGGTGATATTGTCCATCGCGCTGGTGGCGGTCCCCTTGAACCATTTCAGCCCAATGGCGGAACTGGCGAAGATGGCGATGAACAGAACGCCCGAAACGTATTCTGGTGTCGCCGTCGTGGTGATCGAGAAGGTCGAAAGCGACCGGTCGAGCCGCGAGCCCTCGCGCATCCCTGCAAGCACTCCGAGGATCAGCGCCGAGGGCACCATCAAGAGCATCACCCAGAACATCAGGATGCCGGTCAGAGCCAGCTTTTCGCCAATGATCCCGCCCACGTCTTCCTTGATGACGGTGGAATGACCCCATTCCCCCTGCAGTACGCCGCAGAACCGGGGCGCCTCCTCGATTGGCTGGCCCGGCTCGGCGCACTTCGCGCGCGTGCGTCCATCGGTCCCTTCGATCACATACCCCGGCAGCACGCCCAACCACTGCCCGTATTTGGTGATGGTCGGCTGCAGATAGCCATTGTTGTTGAGATAGGTCTCGACCTCCTCATCGGACATCCGGAAATTGCCCTGCGTCTTTGCGAGCTTTTCGAGATTCGGATAAAGATTGGTCAGGAAGAAGACGATGAAGGTCAGGCAAAGCGCGGTCAGGATCATGACGCCGACCCGGCGCAAGATGAACTTCCCCATAAATGTTCCCCGTTGGCTCTTGCTTGGCTATTGGGCAGATGCCGCTTTTAATAAAATTGCTAAACGACTATGCCCGTTTGGTCCAGCCGTTCCGTAATTTTTTGCAAGCCAACGGGCCGAGTTGCGCAGTATTGCTGCGCAACTCATCAGTCTTTCCGATCCGTCGTTGATCCCGGTCCAAGCGGTTCGTCTGCGGTCCAAGAGGTGCTTGCCCCTGCACCGAGGGCCGGTATCAGCCCTTGACGATCTTCTGGGGCGAGATCACGTCGATGCCCAGCGCCTTGCCCACCGCGTAATAAGTCAACTTTCCGGCATGAACGTTGAGCCCGTTCAGAAGATGCGGATCGTCGGCGCACGCCTGCCTCCACCCCTTGTCGGCGAGCGACAGCATGAAGGGCATGGTCGCGTTCCCCAGCGCGATAGTCGAAGTCCGCGCCACCGCGCCCGGCATATTGGCCACGCAGTAATGCATGATCCCGTCCACATCGTAGATCGGATCAGCATGGGTGGTGGCTCGCGAGGTCTCGAAACAGCCCCCCTGATCGATGGCCACGTCGACCAGCGCCGCGCCCGGCTTCATCATGCCGAACTGATCGCGGCGAACCAGCTTGGGCGCCGCCGCCCCGGGGATCAGCACCGCGCCGATGACCATGTCGGCCTGAATCAGGTGCTCGGCAAGAAGTCCGGCAGAGGAATAGCCGGTGGTGAACAAGCCGGAAAACACGTCGTCCAGATAGCGCAGCCGCGGCAGCGACCGGTCGAGCACGGTCACCTCGGCGCCCATGCCGGCGGCGATCCGCGCCGCGTGGGTGCCGACCACGCCGCCGCCAATCACCAGCACCTTGGCGGGGCCCACCCCGGGCACGCCGCCCATCAGAACGCCGCGTCCCCCATTTGCCTTCTGCAGCGTCCAGGCGCCCACCTGCGGCGCCAGCCGGCCCGCCACCTCCGACATCGGCGCCAGCAGCGGCAGCCCACCCCGGTCGTCCGTCACCGTTTCATACGCGATGGCGGTGCAGCCGCTTTCCATCAGATCCTTGGTCTGCGCGGGATCGGGCGCAAGGTGCAGATAGGTGAACAGAAGCTGCCCCTCGCGCAACATCTTGCGTTCGCCCGCCTGCGGCTCCTTCACCTTCACGATCATGTCGGCGATGGCAAAGATTTCCTCGGCCGTGTCCAGAACATGCGCGCCGGCGGCCAGATAGTCGGCATCCTCGAACCCGGCACCCTTGCCGGCTCCGGACTGCATGATCACCTCGTGTCCATGCGCCACAGCCTCTTGTGCCGCGTTGGGCGTCATTCCGACGCGAAACTCCTGCGGCTTGATTTCCGTCGGGCATCCGATTTTCATGGCGCATCCTCCTCCTGGCGTCTTGGGCCAGAATGTCGCATCTCGCGCGCAATTGGTTTGATATCTTTTCCCCAGACTTGACGTACAGTGAAAGTTTCTTCGAAGAATGAGCGAGATCATGAAAGGACCTTGCGCCAATGACGCTCGATGCAACAGACCGTCGCCTGCTTTCGGTGCTGCAGCGCCGCGGTCGGATTTCCAACGCGGACCTGGCCGAGGCGGTCAACCTCTCGGCCAGCGCCTGTCACCGGCGCGTCGGGCGGCTCGAGAAAGAAGGGTATATTCGCGGCTATGTCGCGCTTCTCGATGCCCGCAAGCTGGGGATGTCGGCAACGATCTTCGTCGAAATCACACTCTCGACCCAGGCCGACGACGTGCTCGAGGCGTTCGAAAAGGCCGTGGGGCGCATCCCGGATGTGCTGGAATGTTATCACACCGCGGGGGCGGCCGATTACATCCTCAAGGTCGTTGCCGACAGCACCGAGGATTTCGCCCGCATACACCGCCAATACCTCGCCCGCCTGCCCGGCGTGGCCAAGATGCAGTCGAGCTTTACCCTGCGCACCGTCTCGAACACCACCGCCCTGCCGCTCTGACCCGGCTTGCCATCATCGCCCGCATTGCCCAAGCTGCGGCACATGGAATTCGACTACATCATCGTAGGCGCCGGCAGCGCCGGATGCGTGCTGGCCAACCGGTTGAGCAAACCGGGCCATTCCGTGCTTCTGCTGGAGGCCGGCGGGCGCGACAATTACCACTGGGTGCATATCCCCGTGGGCTATCTCTATTGCATTGGCAACCCGCGCACCGACTGGTGTTTCCGTACCGCCCAGGAAGAGGGGCTCAATG
>JAUIBJ010000183.1 GCA_030428025.1 Alphaproteobacteria bacterium | reverse complement strand
GGCCTTGGCGATGTGGCGGCGATCCGCGCGCTGAGCCCGCTCCCGGGCACCGAGCGCGAGCTAAGATCCATTGCCGATATCCTCGGTCCCGGCCGCGCCGTGCTGCATCTGGGCCCAGAGGCGACAGAGACACGGGTGCGGGCGGCGGACCTGTCCGATGTCGCGATCATCGCCTTCGCCACGCACGGGCTGGTGGCGGGGGAGTTGCAGGGGCTGGCCGAACCGGCGCTGGTCCTGACCCCGCCCGACATGCCCACGGCCGAGGATGACGGGCTGCTGACCGCGTCGGAGGCAAGCGCGCTGACGCTGAACGCCGACTGGGTGATCCTGTCGGCCTGCAACACCGCCGCCGGCGATGGCACGCCCGGTGCCACCGGCCTGTCGGGGCTGGCGCGGGCGTTCCTGTTCGCCGGTGCCCGGTCGATGCTGGTCTCGCACTGGCCGGTGCGCGATGACGTGGCCGCGCAACTGACCGCGCGCACCCTTGCCCTCATGGACGAAAATCCGCAGCTCGGGCGGGCAAGGGCGCTGCAATCGGCGATGATCGAGGTGATCGAGGACACGGCGGACAGAACCCGCGCGCATCCCGCCACATGGGCACCCTTCGTCATCGTCGGCGAAGGCGGTTGAACGCACCGCCGGTTCAGTAGCGCGAGACGATGGTCATGTCCTCGGGTGTCCGCCCGGTGGCCGAGGCCCATGCGATGTCGATGAAGAGAAGATAGCGCCACCGGTCCCGTTCGAGCAGTTGCAAAGAGCCGCCATCGGCACCTTGCGCGTTCTCGAAGCTGAGATTGGCGGCGATATGCGCCGCCGCCGACATCAGGTCGAAGGCAAGCTCCTGATCGCCGCCCCGCGCGGCCGTGAAGGCCAGTTGCCAGAGCGCCTGCGCGTCGCTGTACTCCCCCTGCAGAACGGCGTCGGAAGCCATCGCGCTGCGCCAGCGGACAAGATAGGCCGCGCCTTCGTAATTCCCCCAGTCGCGGAACTCGTGAAAGACGCCGGTGATGTCGTCGCTGTCGGTATGAACGAGCGGCGCGCCCGGCTCGGCTACCTCGACCGTGCCCTCGGCCGACAGCGACCAGACCGGCGCGCGGGGGACCAGCGCGCGCAGGCGCGCGGCCTCGGCGGTCTCGCCCGCCGCCGCGCGATAGGCGGCCTCCTGCACCAACCAGGGCGCGGTGATGTCGTAGCGCAGGATCGCGGGATGCTCGAGATCGTCGAATTCGCCAGCCTTGAGCCGTTGCAGGGCCGCCGCCGCGCGGGCGATTCCGTCGGGCCGGCCCATCGCCCTGTGCCGGTCCAGCGTGGCCTGCAGGATGGGTTCCATCACCGGCCGGGCGATGGCGGCGGCGGTGGCCTCCCAGCGGCCCCGGATGATCGCCGCCGCCTCGGCCGGACGGCCCTGCCGGTGCCGCAGGCGCGCCAGCGCCGAGGGATAGGTCTCGGCCCAGGCCGAGAGCAGACGGTCGGTGACGTCCAGATAGGGCGTGTCGAGCAGGTCGAGGAGGATGTCGGTGTCGGGAATCGTGCCGGCCCCCAGCAGGCGGGTGACCAGCCGGTCGTAAATCTCCCGCGCCTGCGGGTCGTCGAGATGGAACAGCGCCCGTGCCCACAGCCGCAGATAGGTGTCGTTCGGTTGCGCCGGCGCCGCCTTGTCGGCCAGTTCCGCCGCCAGATCTGCGGCGGTCCGGTACTGCCCGGCCCGGACAAGGATGCGAAGGTTGCCATTGGCCTGTGACAGCGCCCGAGCGCCGTCCGTGCCGGCCAGGGTCAGCAGATAGCGCAGCGAGGTTTCGGCATCCCGCGCGGCGTCCACCGGGCGGGTGTCTTCCGCCACATAGGCCTGGGATTTGTAGAGATCGGCGAAAAGGCTTGCTGCGTCGAAGCCGTGGCGATCGGCGAAAAGCTCCAGAAAGGGCGCGCCGTCGCTCTGCCGCCAGACCTCTGCCGGCACGGACAGATGCCCCCGCGCATCCCAGCGGGCGGCGGCCCGGGCCATCAGCGTGTCGTCGCAGCTTTGCGTGCTCAGGCAGGTCTCGGCCCGGAGGCGATAGGCCTCGGCCGCATCGGCCTCGCCTGCGCGCAGGGCCAGCATCCAGGCATCGCTCAGCACCGATTGCAGACGCGCATCGCCCAGCCCCGCCTCTGCGGCGCCGGCCAGAACCGCCTCGATCCGCCGAAGCGCCTCCGTCTCGCGGCCGCGGGTCCAGTGCAGCCGGGCGATCATCACCTCGGCGGCCAGCCTGTCCTCGGCGTCGCCAAGGGCGCGGACCATTGGCAGAAACATGGCATACTCCTTCGTCCTCGCCGCGAACAGCGAGAAATCCGCCATGTAATCGACGGTGGTGGCGAAGGCATCACGTTCCTCGGGGGTGAAGGGGCGGCCAAGGTCGCGGCGGATGGCCAGCACCTCGCGCATGTCGGACTGCGGGAAGAACGACATGCCGCGCGTGCGCTTCAGGCGCAGGACAAGCCGCGTCAACCGCAGCCGCTCGTCCGGCGACAGCGCGGCAGCGTCCGGGTCGCGGGCCGCGGCCAGCAGGCGGGCGAAGTCCGCCTGCGCCAGTTCCCGTCCGGCGCCCGGTGTCTGCAGCCGGGCCTCGCGGTCGATCTGGTCGAGGATTTCGGTATGTCCCGGAAGAAGAGCTTCGGCCGTCTCGCGGGCGAAGACGCGGAATTCCTC
This sequence comes from Alphaproteobacteria bacterium, assembly GCA_030428025.1. Taxonomy (GTDB): domain Bacteria; phylum Pseudomonadota; class Alphaproteobacteria; order Rhodobacterales; family Rhodobacteraceae; genus Roseovarius. Next base: position 4,201 of record JAUIBJ010000183.1, on the reverse strand, counting down.
GGGCGTGCCGAGATCCGAGATATCCTGGTTTGTCTCGGTCTTTCGGGCGCTTTTCAGCGCCTGATAAAGGATGTCGTCGGTGCAGAAACCCTCGCAGGCCATGGCCCGTGTCAGATAGGCCAGCGCGGCATCGGTGTCGCCCGCGCGCTCGGCCAGGATCCAGGCATCTGCCAGCGCCGAGGCGACGAAGCGGTCCTCCCATTCCCATTCCGCCGCCTGGGCCAGCATCTCCTCGACGATCCGGCGGGCCGTGTCGGGCGCGCCGGCCATCCAGGCGATCCGCGCCTCCAGCAGTTTCGCGACATAGCCGTCGCCGCCATTGGGCAGCCAGTGCTTGATGGCGATGGGATAGGCGAGGTGATAAAGAAAGCTGCCCGCCGACAGCGGCACCGGCGCCTGCGGGTCATAGGCGATCCCCGCAAGGCTGAGGCCCTCGGCCGGGTTCTTGTCGGGCCGCAGACGGGTGTTGAACGAGCCTTCGACCAGCACCTTGAGCGCCCCGCCGGCACCGCGAAGGTGGCTCATCATCCGGAAATAGTGGTCGATCAGTTCGGCCTTCTGGGCCTCATAGGCCTCCTCGGACATCTCCTCCTGGGCGCTGGCCATCGGACCCCCGCCGAAGGCCAGTGCAAGCCCGAGCGCGACCGCCGCCGCCCATCTCATTGCGCCTCCCTCCTCAGGCCGTGCCAGAGCGCCAGACCGGCACAGAGAAGCCCGGCAAGGAACAGCAGCAGCACCGGCCAGTACCGCGCCCCGAGATAGAGCCCCACCGGCAACGCCGTGCCGAGCGCCGGCAGAAGCGTCGCGCCGCCGCCCGAGGCATAGGCGTTGACCAGGAAGGGCAGAACCGCAAGCGGCAGCAGAAGCGCGACCGCCGCCAGCAGCAGGCCCGACAGCGCGAGAAGCCCCGTCCGGGCCTGACGCGCACGAAGATAGCGCCAGGTCAGATCGCCCAGCCCCGCCGCCGCCAGCGCGGCACCCAGCGGGATCAGTCCCATCCGTCCGCGCGGCATCCCGCCCAGCCAGACGACCGCCAGAAGTGCGCCCGACAGGCCGGCAAGAGCGATCAGCAAGAGCCGCAGTCCGGTTTTCGATCTCATCAGCGCCCCCTCATGGCATTTGCGACAGCCTAGCCGCGCCATCGCGCCCGGACGAATGACAAATCCTGTCATGCGCCCCGTTTCCGCGTCTCCGTCATTCGGCCGGAACGGTGTCGATGTCGAATTGCAGGATGGCCGGGGATGGGCCCGCCTCCTGCCCGCCAAGGGGTACGGCCCCGCGCGTGGTGGTGCCGAAACCGGCGATGCGCAGCACCTCGGCAAAGGGGGTCTCTTCCCCCGCCTGGCCGCGCGTGGCCGGCACGGCCTCCTGTTCCAGAAAGGCGAGGTCAAGCACCAGCGACTGCGGCTCGGCGGGGCTGGCCACGATCACCACGCGGTCGCGGCCGAAGGCATAGTCGGAAATCCGGAAGAGCCCCTGGCGCAGCGTGTCACCGGGCTGCAGGCGGCCGGCGAAGAAATGCTGGATCGCATAGTCCGACCCCACATGCAGCACGTTGAGGTCGATGGGGAATTCCTCGGCATTGCTGGCCCGCAGATGCACCTCGTCGCCCGGCAGCATGATCGGCACCGGCACTGCGGCGATGTCCTGCAGGTCGGGCGCACCCGCCTTGCGCGTGCGCAGCGTGACCTCGAGCCCCAGCCCGGTGCCGGCATAGCCCGAGCCGAGCCGCAGAAGGTTGATGGCCTTCGACATCGCCCGCAGGTTCAGCGTCAGCGCCTGGGCCAACTCTTCCGCCGACTTGTCGGCCATCGTGACCGAGGGGATCTGTGCCGCCTTCTCCGGTTCGAAATAGCCGGTGCCGGGCAGCATCCAGACGGCCTCGGGTTCGGGGCTGTCGGGCAGGAGGGCAAGGCGGATGTCGGCCTCTTCGCCGGGCGCGACGAAGGCGATCCGCGCGGCCAGTTCTTCATCCTCGCGCAGATAGGCGAGGGCGTGCTCCAGCTTGTCCGGCACCGGCCCCGCCGTTGCCGCCGGCAATGCCAGGCGCAGGCCGAAGGAGACCTCCTGTCGGGTCTTGCGCAGATAGGCGCCCAGGGGCGCATCCTCGCTCGATAGCGCGGCCAACCCGTCCTGCGCGACCGGCTTCAGGCTGGCGCTAAACGTGTCGGCCTCGGTCACCTCGAAATAGCCCAGCGTCTCGTCCAGCCCGGCCGCGGCGCTGGGCAGCAGCGCCAGTCGTGTGCCGGGGGCGACGCCTTGCAGCGTGCCGGCGGGAATGCGCAGCCGCGCGCCTTCCGGCGCGGCGGGCCATTGGTGGATCTTGCCGCCGGGATCGGCGCTGAACACCACCCCATCGAGATCCCCCTCGAAGAGCGGGGTGGAGCGGGCAAGGTTGCGCACGGCATAGCGGCGCAGCACCTCCTGCCCCAGCTGGCGATAGGTCAGCCCGTCATGTTCGGCCAGGGTTTCGAAGAGCGTATAGGTGAAGACGCCCTGCGCCCGGCGGCCGGGCAGGCCCGGCGGCATCCGCTTCTCCGGCGTCGTCTCGTTGGTCTGGGCGGCGAAGAAGGCGATGAACCGGCCTTGTTCCGCCCCCGCATCGGCCACGGCAAGGGGGGCTTCCCCGCCCGCCCGCGGATCTGGTTTGCCACGGCTGCGGGGGGCGGCCCCGGCCAGCCTGGCGTCGGGCACGCCAAGCGCCTGCGGCTGCAGCTTGCGCAGGCGCACATCGTCGCCCGCAGGCGCCGCCCGGGTGGCGGTGCCGGAATGGCAGCTGTCGAACACCGCCCAGACCGTGGCGCCCCGCGCGCGCATTGCCCCGATCATGCGGCCGATCTCGTCATCGACGAGCGCGTTCTCGACCGCGCCCACGGTGTCGTTCCAGGGCCCGATATCGACCGGAAGAAAGAGCTCGTCCAGCCCGTCGAGTTCGGTCTCGTCATCGGCAGCCGGCGCCTGGCTGCCATGACCTGAAAAATGCAGATAGACGAAATCGCCGGGCTGCAGCCGCGCCGTGGTGTCGGAAAAGGCCTCGCGGATCGCGGCAAGGGTGGGCTTGGCCCGGGCCCGCGGACCTTCGGACAGGATCGCGATGTTGCCGGGGGCGAAGGGCACAGGCGCGTTTTCGGCAAGATAGGTCGCCACCAGGTCCACATCGTTTTCCGGCCCGCGCAGCCAGTAACGTTCTTCCAGATTGTCATAGGTCGAGGCGCCGACGAGGATGGCGTAATTCTCGCCCGCCACGGTGGGCTGCGAAAAGGCCAGAGACGCAAGCATCAAAAGAACAAGTCGTTGAAAAATCGGCATGAGGCCCGCCCTAGTTGGTCATCATGGAATACTCGGTGCTGGCGGGGCCGCGGTTTTCCACGGTGATCGAGAATTTTCCCGTCCGTTCGGGCCGCCAGCCGCAATAGGCGATATCGGTGATGTCGGTATCCGAACAGACCAGTCGGTTCTGGGCATCGTGCACGAAGAGGTCAAGATTGGATCGCCCCTCGCCCTCGACATAGATTTCGGCATAGGCCTGCCCCTCGAAGGGCACTGCGGCATAGGTGTCGGTGTCGCGCGCCGCCAGTCGCGCGATGGAATACACGGGCCCGCGCGCCACGCCCTTGGCCGCCTCGGCACGCACATCCTCGATCAGGCCCGCAAGCGCGGGGTCGCCAGCCGCCAGTTCGGCGGCGGTGTCGAGCATACCCTCCCAGCCAAGCGGCGCGCCCCCGGCATCCTCCGCCCCGTCGGCCGGCGACAGTGCCACCGATTTGCGCAGTTTCGCCGCGGCGATAACCAGAAGCGCGTCGCGCTCCGCCTGGCCGGTTTCATAAAGCAGCCGCGAGACGGCGAGGCGTTTGAGCGGACCGGGCCCCTCTGCTGCGGCGGGCAGCGGCAGGGCGAGGGCAAGGGCGATGGCCGGAACGACCGGAAACAGACGGCGACGGGAAAGCACGGGCGCTCCTCGGGCTTGGAACATTCAAGGGAATGATAGGAAGCAATCCGCTGTCCTATCAACGGTTTTTCCGCCCTTCGGAGCATTCTAACGGCATTCGTCATGTGCGCCGGGCGGCCGGGTCTTCTAGCATCGGGGCGAACAGCATGCGGAGGCACCATGAGACCGTTCTTCATTCTGATCGCCGGCCTGATGATTCTCGCCGCCCTGCCGGCGCGCGCGGCGCCGGTGGCGGTCGAGCGGGCACTGGAG
>JAUIBJ010000182.1 GCA_030428025.1 Alphaproteobacteria bacterium | reverse complement strand
AGAACTCCCCATTCTCGTAGAGAAACTCGATCGTGCCGGCGCCGGCATAGTTGATCCGGGCCACCGCGTCCGCGCAGATCTTGCCGATGCGGTCGCGTTCCTCGGGAGTGATGCAGGGGCCCGGCGCTTCCTCCAGCACCTTCTGGTGGCGGCGTTGGAGCGAGCAGTCCCGCTCGCCCAGATGCACCGCGCGGCCCTTGCCGTCGCCGAAGACCTGAATTTCGATATGCCGCGGCGTGGTGAGATATTTCTCGATATAGACCTCGTCATTGCCGAAGGCCGCCTTGGCCTCTGACCGGGCGGTGCGGAAGGCGCGTTCCAGTTCGGAAGCGTCGCGCGCCACCTTCATGCCCCGCCCGCCGCCGCCGGCGGTGGCCTTGACGATCACCGGATAGCCGATTTCATCGCACAGGGTGCGGGCCGCGCCCAGATCGGGCACGCCACCCTCCGAGCCGGGCACGCAGGGCACGCCCAGATCCTTCATCGTGTCCTTGGCGGTGATCTTGTCGCCCATGATCCGGATATGCTCGGCCGTGGGGCCGATGAAGGTCAGGTCATGGTCCTCGACGATCTGCACGAAATTGGCGTTTTCCGACAGGAAGCCGTAACCGGGGTGGATGGCCTGCGCACCCGTCACCTCGCAGGCGGCAATGATCGAGGGGATGGACAGATAGCTGTCGGTGCTGGGGGGCGGACCGATGCAGACGCTTTCGTCGGCCATGCGCACATGCATCGCGTCCGCATCCGCCGTGGAATGCACGGCGACCGAGCGTATGCCCATCTCGCGAGCGGCGCGGATCACGCGAAGGGCGATCTCGCCGCGGTTGGCCACAAGGATCTTGTCGAACATGCGCCCGCCCTTACTCGATGATCACGAGCGGGGCGCCGTATTCCACCGCCGCGCCGTCCTCGACGAGGATCCGCTTGACGGTACCGGCGCGAGGGGCGGGGATGTGATTCATCGTCTTCATTGCCTCGACGATGAGGATCGTGTCGCCTTCGGCGACCTGATCACCGACCGAGACGAAGGGCGCCGCGCCAGGTTCGGCCTGCATGTAGACGGTGCCGACCATGGGCGAGACCACCGCGCCGGGATGGCTGGCGGGATCTTCGGCTGTGGCGCTTTCGGCCGGGGTGGGGGCAGGTGCGTGGCCCGGAGCCGGTGACGCTATGGCGGGAGCGGGCGCATAGGCGGGGGCCACCTGTTCCTGCCGGCGGCTCACGCGCACGTTCAGGCTGTCGTTTTCGCCATAGTCGCGCTTGACCTGCAATTCGGTCAGGTCGTTCTCGTTGAGAAGTTCCGCGAGCGCCCGGATGAAGGCCACGTCGGTGTCATGGGTCTTGTTCATCTCTATCCTCGGCCAGATGCGACGGAGGGGCCGCCGCTTCGGTTTTTTAAAGCCGCTTATAGGTCATGCCGGAAGGCAAGGAAAGCGGCCCCTTGGGCAAAAAGGTGGGGCATTGGCGCGGAAATTGCGAGGCGTAGCGCGAAAAAACGCCGTATCGGACGGCATGGCGGGGCTTTGCCGCCGTGCCACCCGGCGGCGGCGAAGGCGATTGATCCGGGCTGGCCGGGGTGCTTTCCTATGGCCGACGGCCGAAGGGGAGGAGAAAGGGCATGGCGGATCTTACGGGAAAGACGGCGCTGATCACCGGGTCGGTGCAGGGCATCGGGCTGAGCGTGGCCGAGGAGATGGCCGGGGCGGGGGCGCGGATCGCCGTGCATGGCCTCGCGGGCGACGCCCAGATCGAGGAGGTGTGCACGCGTTTGAAGGGCCTTGGCGCGCCGCAGGCGGAGTTCTTTCACGGCGATCTGCGCGATCCCGCCCAGATCACCCATCTGATGCAGGCCGTCGCGGACTGGGGCGGGGCGGATATTCTTGTCAACAATGCCGGCATCCAGCACACCGCGCCGCTTTCGGACATGCCGCACGAGACATGGGAGGCGATCATCGCCGTCAACCTTTCGGCGGCGTTCTACACCATGCAGGCCGCGCTGCCGGTCATGGCCGAACGCGGCTACGGTCGGGTGATCAATATCGCCTCGGTGCAGGGGCTTATCGGATCGGTGAACAAGGCACCCTATGTGGCGGCCAAGCACGGGATCGTGGGGCTGTCGAAGGTGGCCGCGCTGGAATATGCCGCCGTGGGCAGCCGGGAAAGCGGCGGGGTGACGGTGAACTGCATCTGCCCGGGCTGGACGGAAACCACCCTGATCGGGCCGCAGATCGACGCCCGCGCGCAGGAGATCGGCGACGACCGCGATGCGGCGGTGGCCGATCTGCTGAAGGAGAAACAACCCAGTCTGCGGCTTTCCGATCCGGCCGAGATCGGCGCGCTGGCGCTCTGGCTCTGCGATCCGCTGGCGCACAACGTGACCGGCACGGCGATTCCGGTGGATGGCGGCTGGACAACGCAATAGCGCGGCAAAAAAAGGGGCCGCGTGGCGCGGCCCAGTGACGGCCCGGCGGTTTGGGTGCGCCGGGACGGGAAGTTCCTATCCGGTTTCAGTCGGGGTGAAAGTCGTCGGGCCGGCAGCCGCCGGCGAGCGTCGCGGCGATCCAGTTGATCGGAATGCTCTCGCCCCTTTCGGCCAGCCAGGCCGCCTGCAGCCTGTAGGCGGGCAGTTCCTGCTGGCCGGGACAGACCCAGTGCCGCGCCGTGGCCTGCCGGTGATGGGCCAGTTCATGCAGAAGCACGCTTGCGTCCTGCGGGTTGCGCATCGACCAGGGCCGAACGAGGAAGATCGTCTGCGTGTCGGGGTCGTAAAGCCCGCGGCGATTGGCGCCCAGCCGGCCCTCGCCCGCCGACATTGCCAGCGCCCGCTGGGGAGAGATCATGCGGATCCGTGGCGGCGTCGCGCGGGACGGCCAGGGGCTCGCACTGTCGAGCCAGCCGTCGAGGATCTGCACCAACTCAGGCAGCGATGCCGCGTGCCGCCAGTTCGGCGCGGGCTCGGCCGCGTCCGCAGCGGCGGGGCCGAGGCCCAGGAAAAAGGCAAAGACGATCGGGGCGATCCGCGCGAGCGCGAACCGGGGCAGGGGTAGCATGGCACCCTCCATCGGATTTGGCTGAATGTGGGAGTCATGCTAACCTTGGGTAAACAAACGCTCAAAGGATCGTTTCTCAACGGCAGATGAACCCGGTTCACCCATGATCACGACACGCCTTCCCCCGTTTTCCGCCCTCCGCGCCTTCGAGGCCGCGGCCCGGCATCTCAGCTTCAAGGCAGCCGCGGAGGAACTCTGCGTCACGCCCTCGGCGATCAGCCATCAGGTGAAGACACTGGAGGAACATCTGGGCCAGCCGGTCTTCCTCCGCGCTGCCAACCGGCTGGTGCTGACCGAGACGGGGGAGGCGTATTGCCACGCCCTGACCTCGATTCTGAGCGATCTGTCCGCTGCCACCGGCAAGGCCATGGCGGACGCGCGCACCGCTCCCTTCCGGCTACAGGCCACGGCGGCCTTCAATGCGCGCTGGCTGGTGCCCCGGCTCGACCGCTGCCCGCTGCGAGAGGCGATCTCGATCCGCAATGCGGCCGGGGCGCCGGAGACGGATTTCGCCGCCAACGATGCGGACATGATCATTCATTGGGGCGACAGCCCGATCCCGGGTTGCCATGTGCTGCCGATGCTGCGCACCGGGCGGTATCCGGTGGCACGCCCCGATGTCGCGGCGCGGATCGGCACGCCACAGGAGCTACTGGCAGAACCGCTTTTGCGCGACGAGGTGATGGATGGCTGGGCCGAGTGGTTCCGGCAGGCGGGTGTTCTGGCGCCAACCGGCCGACTGGGCGGCACGTTCAACGCAAATTGCGAACTGAACATGACGGCCGCCGAACGCGGACAGGGCATAGCGCTGGCCTGGGACGCGATCGTGAGACAGACCTTGGAGGAAGGGCGGCTGGTGCGGCTGTTCGACGTCATGACGCCGCCTGTCACCATCTATTCGGTGGCCTATCCGGCTGCGAGGGCCGATGATCCGAGGGTGGCTGCGATGCGCGACTGGCTGCTCGCCGCATCGGAGGAGGACGGCACCAGCGTCGCGCCGCCGCAGATTACCGCAGCGCAATAAGGCATTGCGGCGCGGCAAGGCCGAAGTTGCGGCAGAGCCGAAGGGCGCCGGCGGGCGCCCTTCAGGTGGTTAGGTCAGGCTTGCAGAGCCCGTCAGCACGGACCTTCGCGATAGCGTCCGTCGCCGGTGGCATAGGCGCAGGTATTGGTGGCGGTGTTGCGTGCCACCAGCGTACCGGCGGCGGCACCCGCCAGAGTGGAAATGATCGTCCAGTCGTCGTCGGCACCGAGCGCCTTGGCGGTGACGAAGCCGACGCCGCTGCCGATCAGCGCGCCGCCCACCTGCCGTTCCTGATAGGGGGTCATGCAGCCGGCAAGCGCAACGGGCGCAGCAATGGCGAGGGCAAGGATGGTATGTTTCATTATCTCCTCCGGGGTGTCACAAGTGAAGTTTCTTACCGTGTGTCGGTCCACCAACAGCTAGCCGTCTGCGATCCGACCGAAAGTGATAAATCCTCGAACCGGCGAATTCCCGCTTATGGCCAGGTCTGGTCCTCGGGGATTTTCTGGGGGTGGGGGCTGCCCGGGGCGGTGACGGTTTCGGCCACGATCACAGGTTCGCCCTTGCGCCGGGCGGCGTGCAGTTCGCGATAGCCGATGTAAAGCCCGCTGAGGATGATGAGCGCCATGCCCAGCAAGGTGGTGACCGGCGGCACCTCGCCCCAGAGCAGCCAGGCCATGACCGCCGCGATGGGCAGATAGCTGTAGTCGAAGGGGGCAACGATGCTGGCATCGGCCACCTGATAGGCCCGCGACAGCAGGATATAGGCCACCATGCCGACAATGCCCAGCATAAGAAGCCGGGACAGGTCATCGGTCATTTCTGCCGGAAAGGCCCAGCGGAGGTGATGGAATTCGGGCCCCAAACTCAGCGTGGCGTTCAGGAGCCAGCCGCAGAACAGCAGGATCGGCCCGGTAAAGGTGAGCGTGTAAAGCCCGACCGTCAGGCTCGATTCGCGGTCCCCGATGCGCCGGGCCAGCACCTGCCCGGCGGCATAGAAGGCCGCACAGGTCAGCGGCAGCAGGGCGATCCAGGAAAAGCTGTCGCCGCCGGGGTTCATTGCGATCAGCACCCCGGCGAAGCCCACGACCAGCGCGCCGACCCGGTGAATGCCGATATGTTCCTTCAGAAAAACGGCTGCCATGATGGCAATCATCAACGGCGCCGAGAAGAAGATCGTTGTGACCTCGGCCAGACCCATGAAGGGGAAGGCGGTGTAGAAGAGCGAAAAGCCCACCGCGAACAGCGCGGCCCGCAGCAGGTGCAGCCGCCAGAGCGGCGAGACCAGCCGGTGCGGCCCGCCAAGTGCCAGGATGAGCGGCACCAGCACGAGAAGCGTGACGCAGGAGCGCACGAACATCAGCATCCAGATCGGATAGACCTGCAGAAGCGACTTCATCATCGCGTCCTGACCGGCAAAAAGGCACATGCCGAGCAGGATGCAACCGATGCCATGCGCCGTGCGGGAGGGGGCCTGTGTGGTATCGGGGGTGAGGGCTGTCATGGGCGCAGCTTGGGGCGCAGGCGCCCACCCGTCTTGTCCGTTTGCGACGCCGGGTCGGAAAAGAGACAGCGGTGCGGGCGCGGGGTTCCAGCCGTCTGGCAATCCGAAAAAACACCGAAAACGAAAGGTTTGTGACAAAGATGCGGACGGTGTCCCGGCGCGTTCGTCAGTCCTTCTTGCAGAAATAGAGGGCGATGTAGGGTGGCATGTTGTTGTGGGCCGCTCCATCACCGGCTTCGCTTGTATTCTGTCGCCTTTTTATTGGCGAACCTCCCACCCAAAGCCTTCCCGGTTCGCCACCATCAGCGAAGGAGCTTCCCGGTGTTAACCCATCGGCATTTGGTGCTTCATCAAAAGCCAGCCGCATGTTCAAAAGGTAGTGGGCATGAGCGGGGATTTCAGGCAGCTTCAGCTTAACCCGTTCCTCGCCACCAGTCGCGTCATCGGGATCGTCAGCGTAGGAGGGGTATTCATTGAGGCCATCGTTAGTATGCTGTCCTGCCCCGACGATAACGCGCCCTCCGGCAGGGGTAAATAGTGACCATCCCCGAGGACATGCGCCCCCGGCCCTTTCGCTGCGGTTGAAAGAAATAACGGCTTGGGAAAGCAGCCGGTTGATCGCTTCGATTTCGTTTGCGAGTTGTACGGTTTCGGCCTGTGCCGCTTCATGTTGACGCTCAAGCGCGCTATTTTCCGCGAGAGTCTCCGAGAGCTTGCTCTGAAGCGTCGCAATGCATTCGGCCATGAGCGTTAGCGAACCAGGCGCGCTCGGGTCGATGTCAGAACAGTTGCCCGCTTCCTGCGCCACCGACGCGCTGGCCAAGGAGATGGCTACGACGGCACCCCATGCTTTATACTGCATTCTCTTTTCCCCTCCGCACTCAAATTGGATTCCTTCAGGCATTCTTCGTACGTCTCGAAAAAGAAGGTCCATGTGCCTCGAGAAAAGCTGCCCAATGGAGTGCGGGGGTCCGTAAGAATTATCAGTGCACCGTTCAAAACGGCGACCAGCCCGATGGCCTTGCCGGCGCCCTCTACTAGCACAATCCACTTTGGCTTCTGCGACACAATCACCTCTCAAAATCTGAATTACTTTAGCACGTAATGGATGTATTGTCACGGCAAGGTTGCAACCCTTGGGTGGCTGCCGATGGAAGCCACGCCGAAAAAAAGGCCGGCGCGCTGGCGCCGGCCCTAAGTGGTCGCACCGGGCCGAAAGGCCCGGACAACAGGGAAATCAGCTTCTGTTCATGCGGTTGTCGATCAGCTCGTCCACCACCGAGGGGTCGGCCAGCGTCGAGGTGTCGCCCAATGCGCCATA
>JAUIBJ010000181.1 GCA_030428025.1 Alphaproteobacteria bacterium | reverse complement strand
TGACGATGGGAAGCGCCCCGGCGCGGCGGATCGCCCGCACCGCCGCCTCCGCATGCCGGTAATGCGCCCCCATGTCGCGCGGGTCCGCGATGACGTCGCCGCAATCTACGGCCCGGATGGGCTGGTCATCGAACAGCGTGCCGTCAAAGTCGAAATCCCACCGGTCCAGCCGGTCGAGCGCCAGAACCGAGGCCCGGCGCACGGCGGCGGGCGCGGCCGATTGATCGTTGGTCACTTCCTCCATGCGGTAGGGATCGCCGAAGGGAATGCCGAGAATGGCGATATCGGCGCTCAGCGTATCGAGGTCGGTCACGATCTCGAAATCGAGAAAGCTTTGCCGGTCCCTGCCCGGCGGCGCTGTCAACTGGCGGGTCATTCGCCGTCTCCCTTTCTTGCGGTGCCTGCCAGCCCGACCGTGTCGCCCAGCCTCGTCCCGAGCCCGTTGGTGATCCTGGCCCAATAGGCGAAGGAGGCGGCGATCTGGACGATGTAGGAAATCGACTTGTCGCCGAACCCCGCCGCGCGCAGCGCCGCGATGTCCTCTTTCCGCATCAGGGCCGGCTCCACCGTCAGCTTGCGGGTATAGGCCAGCGCCGCCGCGGCGGGGGTGCCACTCAGCAGGCCGGGCCAACTGTCGTCGCGCAGCGCCGCCAGCATGGCCCGCGCCGCCGCTTTGTCGGGATGATGCAGACAGACATTCTCGCCGTGGTTCTGCGCGGCGTAATCCGACCCGCACAGCACCGCCACATAGGTGGCCACCAGTTCGGCCAGCCAAGGCTCCAGCGGGTTGTCGGGATTGTGCAGCACCGCGCGGTAATGCGCGTCCGCCGGGCCGATGGCCTGCGGCGTCTGCGACATGGCAAGATACAGGTTTTCCACCCGGCCGTCGGTGCCCTTGACCGCGTCATAGGCGGCCGCAAGCTCCCCGCTCGCCGCGTCCTGGCCGATGACCTCGACCCATGCGATCGGCGCATCTTTGCCCGTCATGCCCGCCCCTCTAAATCCCTATGTCGTTCAGAACCGAGGAATTCAGCAGCGACCGCTGGTCGTCATCCATCATTCCCCGGATCTCGGGCCGGTCCAGAAAGACGAACCGCCCCTTGTCCCACAGCGTTTCCCCATCGAAGGCGATGGTCATGTCCATCATGTGAAACGCGGCATCGCCCGGGTCCTTGCCCGCCACATGCATATGGGTGTAGCGCGGGGAGCCATAGGCGACCGTGCCCCAAAGCTCGAGATCGGCATAGGGATCGCCGTGGAAATAGGTGCCCGGGTTGATCCCTGTATGCCAGGAATTGATCAGGCGGGGGTCGCCGCCGGTCAGGGCGGCGGCGCGGTCGAGCTGTCGCTCGAGCCTTTGCACGAGGCTGTCCTCGCCCGTGAACGACACCATCCGGCACTCCTCCACCTCCGCGGTGACCGGTGTGTCCAGAACCACTGTGCTGTCCTCGTAGGCCCGGGTCGAGGAGGAGGTCACGAAATGGCGGATCGACAGGGTGCCGCTCATCTCGTGGCAGACCACCGGCGGGAAGATCATCACCGGAAACAGCTCCAGCGCGAAGGGGGCGACGGCATCGCCGCCGCCGGTTCCTATCCGCCCCGAAAGGTCGGTGCCGCAGGGCCCGGTGATGCGATAGTGGCGCGCCGCGAGGATGCGGTCGAGCAAGGCATCGTGGACGCGCTTCATCACCCCGAAATCGGCGGTGGCGAAGGGCGCGGCAAGATAGCCGGGATCGAGCGTGTAGGTCATCACCGCCCTGCCCTTCATCCCGTCGAGGGAGAACCGCACCTGATCGCCCAGCCGCGAGAAAAAGATCGTCCGGTCGGCGCGCGTCATCGCGTCGCGCACGGGGTCGGGGAACTGGCTGGCATCCGCCACCGGGGCCTCCAGAACCACCTCCGCCTGCATCTCCATCTCCTCGGCGACCCGGGCGACAAGGCGGCAGAGCTCCGGATCGAAATAGCGCTGGTCCCCGGTCTCTCCGACCAGAAGGATGCGGTCCCCCGGACGGGCGCCGGCGCAGCGTTGCAGAAGGTTGCGCGCGCCTGCGACGAGTCCGTCTTCGGCCATCCTTTTCATGCCGCCCCTTCCTTTCGGCCCTTTCGCGTACACATCGGATGGTGCGCTATCTGTGATCTCAGTTCAATCGCAATTCTCGATCTTGCGGCGGATTGGCGTCTGCTGTATCTGTGATCACAGAATGCGTCGCACCGGGGGCACCGGTCGCAGAACTGAGAGGTCGATCATGTATCTTCGGAACACCTGGTATGTCGCAGCCTGGGATCACGAGGTGACCCGCGAACCCAAGCAGATCAAGGTTCTGGGCGAGAAGATCGTCGTCTACCGGACCGAGGCGGGCGATCCCGTCGCCCTGCTGGATTCCTGCCCGCATCGTAAGCTTCCACTGTCCAAGGGCCGGCTGAAGGGCGATGCGATTGAATGCGGCTATCACGGGCTGACCTTTGATTGTTCGGGCACCTGTGTGCGCGTGCCGGGTCAGGATCACATCCCCAAAAGCGCGAATGTGCATTCCTACCCGGTGGAAAGCCGCTATGGCCTCGTCTGGATCTGGATGGGCGAGCCCGCCCTGGCCGATCCCGACAGGATCATCACCGTTGACCATTACGACGACCCGACATGGGGGATCAATCGCGGCGATGCGATGGAATTCCGCTGCAACTACCTCTTCATCACCGACAACCTTCTCGACCCCAGCCATGTCGCCTGGGTGCATCAAAGCTCGTTCGGAAACACCGCCTGCGAGGACGAACCGCTGACCGTGACCGGCAGCGACACGGGCGTGACCGTCTCGCGCTGGATGTATGATGTGGAGGTGGCGCCCTTCTACAAGAAGCTGGTGCCCTTCGAGGGCAATTGCGACCGCGAACAGCATTACGAGGTCCGCTATCCCTGCCTGGCCTATATCAAGGCCATCTTCACGCCCGCCGGCACCGGCGGCGACGCGTCGAACCTGCCCGAGGGCCGCTATTTCCAGATGGACAGCTACAATTTCATGACCCCGGTCGACGAGAAGACGACGCGATACTACTGGTTCCAGGTGCGCAACGTGCATCCCGACGACGCCGAGCTGTCGGCCTATATGAGCGCTTCGGTGAAATCCGCCTTCGACGAGGACCGCGAGGTGCTTCTGGACGTGCAGATTGGCATGGACGAGGCCACCACACGGCCCATCGACATCGCCATCGACGCGGGCCCCCTGCTGTTCCGCCGCCGCCTTCAGAAACTGATCGACGCCGAGGGCGAGGCGATGCAGGCGGCCGAATAGGCCGCACGTCTCGCCTGCCTCAGGGGGCACCCCGGGCGATCTCTTCCTTCCGGCGCGCCACATAGGCCTCGAGTTCCTCCTCGACCGCGGGGTCGATGGGGGGCTTTTCGTACTCGGCCAACAGCTGCTTCCAGATCGCATTGGCCCGTTCGGTGGCCGTTCTGGCCCCGTCGTCCTGCCAGGCTTCGAAATTGCGCCAGTCCGACAGGATGGGGCTGTAGAAGGCGGTCTCGTAGCGGTCGAGCGTATGGCGCGTGCCGAAGAAATGCCCGGCCGGCCCCACCTCGGCGATCGCGTCGAGACCGAGCGCTTCCTCCGACAGGTCGAGCGGATCGAGAAACGCCGCCTGCATCTGCAGAAGCTCCGCATCGAGGATCAGCTTTTCAAAGGAGCATGTCAGCCCCCCTTCCAGCCAGCCGCCCGCATGCATCATCACGTTTACATGCGCCTGAATGCAGGCCTGAATCGACATCCCGCTTTCATAGGCAGCCTGAAGATCGACGCAGGCCGACGCCGTGGTGTTCGAGGAGCGGAGCGGAATGCCGTAGCGCCGGGCCATCTGTCCCGACACGATCACCGACTGGGCGTATTCCGGCGTGCCGAAGGCGGGCGAGCCGGTGCGCATGTCCACGTTGGACGTGAAGTGGCCGTAAAAGACCGGCGCCCCCCGCGCCGCCGCCTGCCCCAGCACGATGCCCGCCAGCGCCTCGGCATTCTGCTGCACCAGCGACCCGCCGATCGTGGCCGGGCTCATCGCCCCGGCCAGGGTGAAGGGGGTGATGTGAACGGGCTGGCCCGCGCGGGCAAACTCGATCACCGCCTCGGCCTGACCGTCGTCGAAGAGAAGCGGCGAATTGGTGTTGACCCCGCCCAGAATGCCGGGCCGGGCCCGCAGTCCCTCCGCGTCGGTGCCGAGCGCGATGCGGGCCATCTCGATACAGTCGCGGGCGCGGGCGGCGGTGTTCATCCAGCAGGGTTGCCACCCCTTGTCGCAAAGCGTGGTCTGCGCCAGCATCATGTCCAGATGCCGCGTCTCAGGCGGCAGGTCGAGCGGCTCGCAGCCCGCGCCCCCTTCGTGATGGAAGATGTTGAGCGTGGCCGAAAGCTTCACGAAATTCCGCATGTCCTCCAGCGTGCCGGCCCGGCGGCCCCGGTCGAGATCGGACACGAAGGACGGCCCGCAGACCGTGGCGAAGGTCAGGGAATTTCCGCCAACCGTCACCGTCTTGGCCGGGTCGCGGGCGTGGATCGTGAACTCGGACGGGATACCGACCAGCATCTCCTCGACAAGCGCCGGGTCGAACCGCACGCGGGCGGTCTCCGCATCCACATCCGCGCCGGCCCGGCCCAGAAGGTCGCGCGCGAGCGCGCTGTCGACCTTGATCCCGATGTCGCGCAGCACCTCGAGGCTGGCAAGATGAATGGTCTCGACCTGATCGGCCGAGACGAGCGCCACAGGCGAAAGCGGAGAGCGGGTTTCGCCAAAGGGGCGTTGGGGGATACCCGGCTTGCGGGCGGTGCGGGACGAACGGCGGCGGCGGGGCATGAGGATCTCCTATGGAAGGCGTATGACTGGGCGGCGGTCATGCCGCCCGCGTGCCGGCCCATGTTTCCTCTCTCATCACCGCATAACGTGCTGCCATTCCTTGAAGTCCTTCAGATATAGCCGGAGTAGTGTTTCGGAACCACGGCGCGGTGCAGCCACTCGACGCAGGCGATGAAATCGAACACCGGCAGCCCGGTCGCCTGCCGCACATCGCAGGCAAAGGGCGGCAGGCTGGTGCACTCCAGCAGAACCGCGCCGATCCGGGGATCGCGGCTGCGGGCGTCGGCGATCCGGTCGAGGATGTCGGCACGCAGCGCTTCCAGATCGCAGGTGATTGCCGTTCCGCCCATGCACATGGCGTTGAAGACCTTTGACTCGTCCAGCCCCGCCAGGGTGATCCGGTCATGCAGATCCGCCCCGACGGCGGCAAAGAACTCCTCGGACAGCAGCCGCGCCGCTGCGGTGACGACCAGAACCGATTGGTCGGGGTGGATCATCTGCCGGATCACCGGCAGCATCATCAGCGGCGAGGTCATGACCGGGACCGAGACATGCCGCGCCAGCACGGGCTGGATCAGCGAAAAGAACCCGCAGCACATGGCAATGGCCCGCACCCCGTCCTGTTCCAGCCGAACCGCCGCATCGACGCAGCTTTGCACCTCGGGCGTATGGTGGCCGTCGGGGCCGATCAGCGGGGGATAGGGGTTGTCCTCCAGCCCCTTGATCTGCCGCATGAGCACCGGAAACGGATAGCTCGTCGCATTGCCGACATCGCCGGGCGGCATCGGAAACCGCTTCCTGTCGAACATGAGAATGCCGACACTGTATCCCTGATAGGAATGGCCTCCAGTCACGATCATTTCCGCGTCCCCTATTCGCGCATCCTGTCGCCGCCCGGATCGTAAAGCGGCACCGGCTGCAATTCCGCCTGGCAAAGGCGTCCGAGGATTTCGACGGCATAGCTGCCATCCTCGCGACAAGCCTCGGGCGGCAGGTAGCCAAGCGCGATATGCCGTTCCGTCGCCGGGCCGAAACCGCCGGACGTCACATAGCCCACCGGGTCGCCGCCCAGAAAGATCGCCTCGTCGCCCCAGATCGCTGCATCGCCCGCCTCGACCGTCAGGGTGACGAGCCGCTCGCGGGGCGGGCCGTAACGCAACACCGCCTCACGACCGATGAAATCGCCCTTGTCCGGTTTGACATGCCCCATCATGCCGCACTCATGGGCGAAGTAATCGGCGGAGATCTCTAGCCCCCAGGCCGGAAAACCCTTTTCCAGGCGGAGCATCATGAGACTTCGCAAGCCCACAAGCCCCAGACCGTGGCCCTTTCCGGCCTCGCGCAGAGCGTCGAACAAGCGGGGCTGATCCGCCGGCGGCATGTACAGCTCATACCCCGCCTCGCCGGTGTACGAGAGGCGCAGCACGATCACGTCGTCGACCCCAGCCACTGTCAGCCTGTCGGCATCCATGAACCGGAAGCTGTCGTTATCCATGTTTCGCCCGGTCAGCTTCGAAAGCACCGCCCGGGCGTTGGGCCCGGCGAGGCTCAGACCGGCCAGGTCGTCGGACATGTTTTTCACCGTCACCCCCGCGGCGGGCAGGAACCTGCGGAAATGCCGCAGGAAGGCAAGCTGCATGGCGTAGGTGCCCACCAGAAGGAAGCGGTCGCCAAGGTTGGAGATGGTAAAATCCCCGATCACCCGGCCGCTCTCCGACAGCATCGGCGACAGGCAGATCCGCCCGGCGGCCGGCAGGCGGTTGGCCATGATCCCGTCGAGCCAGGCCGCCGCGTTCGGGCCGGAGACCTCGAACTTGGCCATGTCCGAGAACTCGAAAAGCCCCACCGCGTCGCGCACGCGCCGGCCTTCCTCGGCGACGGGGCCCCACCAGTTGGGCTGCCGGAAGGTCAGACTGTCTTCCGCAGCGATACCCTTGGGGGCATACCAGGTCACATGCTCGCGCCCGAAGCCGGTGCCGAACACCGCGCCCTCGGCGGCCAGGCGCGCATGCACGGGCGACATGGCCAAGGGGCGCGCGGCCGGGACGCTCTGATAGGGAAAGACCTTT
>JAUIBJ010000180.1 GCA_030428025.1 Alphaproteobacteria bacterium | reverse complement strand
TGATGCGCTCCAGATCGTCGGGGAAGAGGTCATGCGCGAAATCGAGCGGCGTGCCGTCCTCGGCCCAGAATTTCATGTCGCGCTCATAGGCGCCGATCAGCAGGCCCTTGCCCTCCTGCCGCAGGTAGTATTCGCCGTCCCGGTCCGCGACCGAGGGCAGGCGCCGCCCCGCCGCCTCGATCTCCGGCATGGTTTCGGTGACGAAATACTGGTGCTCGGTCGGCTGCAGCGGCACCTCGATGCCCGCCAGCTTCGCCACCTCCCGGCCCCAGAGCCCGGCCGCGTTGATCACCCACTCCGTCTCGATATTGCCCTTTGGCGTCTCGACGATCCATGTCCCGTCCGGCTTCTGAGTGGTGGCGGTGACAGGCGTGAAGCGGTAGATCTCCGCCCCCTTCTGCCGCGCCCCCACCGCATAGGCATTGGTCACGCCCGAGGGGTCCACGTTGCCGCCGTCCGGCTCCCACATGATGCAGCGGATGCCGTCGAAATTGACCAGCGGATGCTTCTCCTCGGCCTCCTCGCGGGTGATCTCGTGGAAATTCATCCCGTAAAGCTTCGCCTTTGCCGCCTGCAGCTTCAGCTGATGCTCCCGGTTCTCCGTCTGCGCGAGATAGAGGCTGCCCGGCTGGAACACGCCACAGCTCTGCCCCGTCTCCTCCTCCAGCTGCTTGTAGAGGTTCATCGTGTAATGCTGCAGCCGGCTGATATTGGCGCTGTCATGCAGCCCGTGAATATTCGCCGCGGCATGCCATGTCGAGCCGGAGGTCAGCTCGTCCCGCTCCAGCAGCACCACATCCGTCCACCCCAGCTTGGTGAGATGATAGAGGATGGAGCATCCGATAACGCCGCCGCCGATCACGACCGCCTGTGCATGGGTTTTCATCAGTCTTCCCTTGAACCTGTTTCTCGCCCAGCGTGACACTATTCCCCGATGCCATGATCGCCGGTTCCCGACATCATTCGTCGCGGCAGGCGCAAAAGTCATGACGGTTTCCGTCAGGGTTTTTCGGTTTGCGGCAGGGGGTGATTGCCCGACGCCGGGTCAGTATCCTCGCGCGGAATCGAGGCCGAAGGCCGCCGCGCATCGCCGGGCCGCCCCCCGGCACGGCGATTTGGCTACCACCAACGCGACGCTCAGAGGTCGGAGGTATTTGGCAGGCATAAAGCAATGCCCCACGGACGTTGGATCGCCGCACCACGGCCCGAAGATGCGCGGCTTGTGGCGTCGCATGCTTCAATTTTAATTCATACTTCGACGCATGAAACCTATCGAGCAAGGATTTAGCAATGTATAGTTCTCCATCGGGAAAAGTGCACCCCATTGAATGAATGCAAAGTCGCCGGGAAATTTCGAGAGCGCCCAGGAGTAAAATCTAAATGCTGTCCCCCCAACAAGTTCAGAAAAAAGTCTTGCGTAGCATAATGCGCCAGTATGACTTGGGCTTGGACGTACCAGAAGAGAACCTTGCCGCATCGGAATTTCTGGAAGAGACTACGATCTACTTCTCAGAAATATTCCTCAACGCGGCCGTGATTGACACCACGGACCCTTTTGAAGATGAAGTAATTGCTGGAGGGTTGTTGTCCATTGCAGTCGCAGCTCTTCTAGGGCGCGCTTTCGATGAACCATTCGAGGCGGTAGCCAAACAGGCGTTCCGCGGTATTTATTGTTATGCCTATCGTGACAATCCGGCAGACCGCGATAAAGCGTGGTTTGTAACTAAATCTCTGTGCGAGAGACTTGCTGAAAAAACTCCGGTCATGGACGACTTATATAGTAAGGTTGCCGATTTCCTTATAGATCCTTGCGCAGACAATTTAACCAATGTAGCGAATTCAATCGAAGCCCTACGCGAAGCACTAGATCACGACTAAACTGTTGTTTCGGCGATCTTTAGAAGGCGCTGAATGGACAGGTCATGTTTCATACGCGCTTCGGCAAGGTTTGTAAGAGAGCACGTAAAGTGGGCAGTTTCTACCTACCGTCGTGCAACCTCTTGAACCGAAACGTTACGGGAAGAGCCTGAGTTGCGGCCCCTCGGAATCGCTGCACGCGACAAACGTGCCGGGTGAGAAGAACTTCCTACCCTTTCTTTGGTCCACCCCCCCCGTTTCGCGCCAAATCAACACCTCGCCCCTCCCCCCACCGCGCGCCACATTAACACCCGGCCTCCACAGCCCCCGCACCGACGGAATACCGCAGCAATACCGACGTGATACCGACGTCGGTTTCCCTGCAAAATAACGCTGTTAACCTGCGAATCGCATACCGACACGATCTGTCGCAAACAGGCATGCCCGAACCGTCCAGAAAGACAGTGTAGGGCAACCGCATAAACAGGGAGTTCCCCATGAAAACCACCACCCGCGTGGCCGTCATCGGCGGCGGAGTCGTCGGCTGCAGCGTTCTCTACCACCTCACCAAGCTGGGCTGGTCCGATGTCATGCTGATCGAGCGGTCCGAGCTCACCTCCGGCTCCACCTGGCACGCGGCAGGCGGCTTTCACACCCTGAACGGCGACACCAACATGGCCGCGCTGCAGGGCTACACGATCAAGCTTTACAAGGAACTTGAAGAGCTTACGGGGCTTTCCTGCGGCCTCCACCATGTCGGAGGCGTGACGCTGGCCGACAACCGCGACCGCTTCGACATGCTGCTCGCCGAGCGCGCCAAGCACCGCTACATGGGGCTGGAAACGGAAATCGTGGGCCCCGAGGAGATCCGCAAGATCGCCCCCGTCACCAACGTGGACGGCATCCTCGGCGCGCTCTACGACCCGCTCGACGGCCATCTCGACCCCTCCGGCACCACCCATGCCTATGCCAGGGCCGCCCGCCTCGGCGGCGCCACGATCGAGACCCACTGCCACGTCAGGGCAACCACCCCCCGCCCCGACGGCACCTGGGACGTGGTCACCGACAAGGGCACCGTCCATGCCGAGCACGTGGTCAATGCCGCCGGCCTCTGGGCCCGGGAAGTTGCCGCGATGTCAGGGGTTTACCTGCCGCTCCACCCGATGGAACACCAGTATGTCGTGACCGACGAGGTGCCCGAGATCGTGGACATCATCGAGGGCGGCGGCGAGCATCCGCACGTCATGGACCCCGCCGGCGAAAGCTATCTGAGACAGGAAGGCCGGGGCCTCTGCATCGGCTTCTACGAACAGCCCTGCAAACCCTGGGCGGTGAACGGCACGCCGTGGGATTTCGGCCACGAGTTACTGCCCGACAACCTCGACAAGATCGAGCAATCGATTGATTTCGCTTACAAACGCTTCCCCGCCCTCGAACGCGCCGGGGTCAAATCCGTCATCCACGGCCCCTTCACCTTCGCCCCCGACGGCAACCCGCTGGTGGGCCCGGTGCCGGGAATGCGCAACTACTGGTCGGCCTGCGGCGTCATGGCCGGGTTCAGCCAGGGCGGCGGCGTCGGCCTGATGCTGGCACAATGGATGGTCGAGGGCGAATGCGAGCGCGACGTCTCGGCCATGGACGTGGCCCGCTACGGCGACTGGATCACGCCCGGCTATACCCTGCCCAAGGTGGTGGAGAATTATCAGAAACGCTTTTCGGTGGCCTATCCCAACGAGGAACTGCCCGCCGCGCGGCCGATGAACACCACGCCCATGTACGACATCTTCGACGGTCTGGGCGCTGTCTGGGGGCACCAATACGGGCTGGAGGTGGTGAATTACTTCGCGGAAGGCGACGAGCCGCGGTTCGAAACCCCCTCCTTCCGCCGCTCCAACGCCTGGGAGGCGACGAAACGCGAGGTGAAGGCCGTCCGCGAAGGCGTTGGAATCAATGAGGTTCACAATTTCGGAAAGTATCTGGTGACCGGCCCCGGCGCCCGCGACTGGCTCGACCGGATCATGGCCGGCCGCATCCCGAAACAGGGACGCGTGTCGCTCACGCCGATGTTGTCGCCCAAGGGCCGCCTGATCGGCGATTTCACCGTCTCCTGCCTCGGCCCGGAAGCTTTCCAGCTCACCGCCTCCTATGGCGCGCAGGCCTACCACATGCGCTGGTTCGAGCAGAACGAAGCGGAAGGCGTACGGGTGGAAAACATCTCCGACCGGCTCAACGGCTTCCAGATCGCCGGGCCCAAGGCGCGCGACGTGCTCGCCGCCTGCACCCGCGACCGCGTGGCCGACATGGCATTCATGGACCTGCGCCGCGCCACTGTGGGCATGGCCGACTGCCTCGTGCAGCGTGTCAGCTACACCGGGGATCTGGGCTACGAGATCTATTGCGATCCAATGGCCCAGCGGGCGCTGTGGACCACGCTCTGGCAGGAAGGGCAGAAACACGGCATGCGCCCCTTTGGCATGCGGGCGATGATGTCGCTACGGCTCGACCGGTTCTTCGGCTCCTGGCTGTCCGAATTCTCACCCGATTACACGGCAGGAGAGACCGGTATGGACCGGTTCATCAACTTCCGCAAGAATGTGGATTTCGTCGGCCGCGCGGCGGCTGAGGCCGAGCGCGAGGACGGGCCCGAACGCCAGCTTGTCGCCTTCGAGGTCGATGCGCTCGACGCCGACCCCCATGCCTATGAGCCGGTCTGGATCGATGGTGCCGTGCAGGGCTTCGTCACCTCGGGCGGCTATTCGCATTTCGCGGAAAAGTCCGTCGCTCTCGCGCTGATCCCGCGCGGGCTGGCCTCGGACGGGCTGGAGGCCGAGATCGAGATTCTGGGCGAGATGCGGCCGGCCCGCCTCATCACCGAGCCGCTGTTCGACCCCGAGGGCGAGAGGTTCCGGATGTAACGCCTTGGACGGACATATCAAAAAGATCGATGTATGACCGGGTTCAGCATGGTTTTCATCTTGTCAGAAATACTCACATCCCGCCGGTACAGCCCGTGACCGGTCTGGCCGTTCTAATCCCTGCCGCCGGCCGCGCGGCGCGCATGCAAGGGCGCGACAAGCTGATGGAGCGCGTCGACGGGCTGCCGCTTCTCAGGCGACAGGCGCTGCTGGCGCTGGCCGCGCGCCTGCCGGTGCTGGTGACCCTGCCGACGGACCGGCCGGCGCGGCAGGCCGCTCTCGCGGGGCTGGAGGGGCTGGAAAGAACGGAACTGCCGGATGCATCGGAAGGCATCGCCGCCTCGATCCGCGCGGGCGCCCGCTGGGCCGCCGAGAGAGAGGCCAGAGGGCTGATGATCCTGCTGGCCGACCTTCCCGAACTGCAGGTCGAGGACCTGAAGAAGATGATCCAGGCCGCTGAAAAGGAACCGCAATGCGTGATCCGAGCCGGTGATGCAAGCGGCAAGCCCGGCCATCCCGTCATTCTGCCCGCCCGGCTTTTCGGGCGGCTGGGACAGCTTCGTGGCGACGAGGGCGCAAAACCCGTCCTGACTGGCGAGCGGATCACCAAAGTCACCCTGCCCGGCCGCCGCGCCACAACCGACCTCGACACACCCGAGGACTGGACCGCCTGGCGCGAGAAAACCGGACAACACCCCTTCTGACGCCACCCCAAAAACGAACAATCCCGGCTGATGCCGGGATTGCCGCCTTCGAAACCGGTTGATGCCCCCGCCCGATTTCGGTTGACCGGGCGCCTTAGGGCCGCCCGGCCAGCTGCATCACTCGCACAAAAAACTCACTTCACCAGAAGGCGGCTCTCGGCCTCGCTCAGGGCGCGGCGGGCCGTCTGATAGGCCTTGCGCCCCTCGGCATTGCGCAGATCGGGGAAGAGCTCGAAGATCTGCCGGCGCTGGCGGGTGCCAAGCCCGTGGATCACCTTTTCCTCGGGGCGGAAGCTTTCGGTCCAGAACCCGTTCGACAGCACCACCTGATGCTGGTCGAACATGAAGTGGATATAGGTGACCGATTGCATGTCCACGACCTCGACCCCGTCGAGCCCTGTCAGGTGCCCGGCCGCCGACAGAACCTCGCTTTCCTCGAAGAAGCGGGCGGCCTTGTCGTTCTGGATCAGAATATTGTGCCAGGGGCTGACAAGGATGTCCGCCTCGGGCAGCCCATGGTCCAGCGCACCGGAGCGGATCAGGACAGGGCGCATGCCGGGGGCCTTCTTCAGGTCCTCGGCGGTCAGTCGGCAGGCGCCGATCCAGCGGATTTCCTGCAACCCGTTGTCACGGGTCAGAACCCGGTCGCCCACGACCAGATCCTCGACACGTTTTTCGCCGGCGGGTGTGGCTATCACGGTTCCGGGCGTAAAACAGGGAACGACGTTCTCGATCGGCGACGCCGCCTTTTCCGCCGGGGCGATTCCCGCGACCGCGGCATTCTGGCTAGTGGAATTCTCGAACGACGGCATGATGTCTCCTTTAGACCAGCACTTGCACTCACGTACCTTCAAACCATCCGGACCAGGCCCGGCACTCATTCACTCGCGGTCACGTATAACGGTGGCACCAGTTCTTCGGGCATACCCCGGAAGAGGCGTCGCCCTAGGACATCAAGACGGGTCAGCGGACACACTCATTCGACCTGACCCCTCATGCGCCACGCGGTTTCCCGCGACACAAGGTCGGCCGCCCCCTAGCCTTCGTTCACCCCCCAGTGGGTAAGGATGAAGTTACCGATGCCCCCAATTTGAATAAAGCCATTTCTGTTCGCGAGCGGTCGGGAATGGGGCGGGAATATGGCGCAGGACGGGCAGGCACGGCGGCGGCGGCAGGCCCAATTGTTTCCGTGTGGCAGGGCAATCGCGGCTCTGCTCTGCGCGCCGGGACTCCGGGTTCGGGCGGTTCCTTGCCCCTTTTGGCCAACGCAGGCAGGGTCTCTTGCCGCAGCGCTCTGTGCCGGGGCCACGGGCGCCACTGTTTCGCTCCGAATGACAATTCGGCGGGCCTCGCCCGTCCCCGCCGTCAATGCAAAAAAAGGTTAACGGACAGACGCTTATCGGCTCGCATCGTGGCCAGTTCGCGGAAATTGGCG
>JAUIBJ010000179.1 GCA_030428025.1 Alphaproteobacteria bacterium | reverse complement strand
GACAACGGCACGGCGGCCTTCGACATCCAATTCGAGGATGCGGTTGAAATACTTCGAACAATCGACGATCAGCCCGGAATTTATCGTCTGGCCGCATTGCGAGGTCCCGCCGCCGCGCATGGTCAGAGGAAGGCCGGCCTCGCCTGCCGCATCCAGTGCTGTGGCCACGTCCTCGGCGGATCTGGCGATCACCACGCCCGCCGGCATGATCTGATAAATCGACGCGTCTGTCGAATAACGCCCGCGCGTAAATGCATCCAGACAGACGTCGCCCTCGATATCGCGGATGAGCCTGCTCCGGGTCTTTTCTTTCAACATGCAGGCCGTCCTCGCAAAAATATGTCTTGGTGCCTTGACAGAATATTGAATTCAGAATTCAATTCAACGAAATTCAAAAGTGCCCGGGGGGAAGGGCGCCTTGTCATTCTGGGAGGAAAGAACATGAGTGCCGGTCGCCACTTCCTGCAGATTCCGGGGCCGTCCAACGTACCCGACCGTATTCTGCGCGCGATGGATTATCCAACGATGGATCACCGCGGCCCGGCCTTTGCCGATGTCGGTCGCAAGGTGCTCGACGGGATGAAGTCGATCTTCAAGACCGAGTCGCGGGTCGTGATTTACCCGTCTTCGGGGACGGGGGCGTGGGAGGCGGCGCTGGTCAACACATTGTCGCCCGGCGACACCGTGCTGATGTACGAGACCGGGCATTTCGCGACGTTGTGGAAGGCGTTGGCCGAGAAACTGGGGCTGAACCCCGTCTTTATCAGCAGCGACTGGCGAAGCGGGGCCGACCCGCAGGCGATCGAGAGCCGCCTTCTTGAAGATAAAACCCATGAAATCAAGGCGGTCTGTGTCGTACATAACGAAACCTCCACCGGCGCGGTCACGCCGGTCGACAAGGTGCGCAAGGCAATCGACGCGGCAGGGCATCCGGCGCTCTTGATGGTCGACACGATCTCGTCGCTGGCTTCGGTGGACTACCGGCACGACGAATGGGGCGTGGACGTGACCGTTTCGGGGTCGCAAAAGGGCCTGATGCTGCCGCCGGGCCTGTCGTTCAATGCGATCAGCGAAAAGGCGATCAGAGCCGAGGAAACCGCCGGCCTGAAGCGATCGTACTGGAGCTGGAAGGAAATGGAAGGGCCCAATGAAAAGGGCTATTTCCCCTACACGCCCGCGACCAACCTGCTCTATGGGCTGAGCGAAGCCATCGACATGCTGCATGAAGAAGGCCTGGACAATGTCTTTGCGCGCCACAAGCGGCACGGAGAGGCCACGCGCACAGCCGTTCAGACTTGGGGGTTGGAGGTGCTGTGCAAGGTGCCGGAGCATCGGTCGCCCGTTCTGACGGCGGTGATGATGCCCGAAGGTCATTCGGCCGACAATTTCCGGTCTGTGGCTCTGCAGCACTATGACATGTCGTTGGGGAACGGCCTGTCGAAGGTCGCCGACCGGGTGTTCCGGATCGGCCATCTGGGCGACTTCAACGACCTCATGCTCTGCGGCACCTTGTCGGGCGTGGAAATGGGCCTGCGCGATGCGGGCGTGCCCTGTACTCAGGGCGGGGTTCAGGCGGCCATGGATGTTCTGGGCGGAAAGTTCAGGAGCGCGAAGGCGGCGGCCTGATACAAGACAACCATATCGCGGGCGGCAGGAGGAGGCCGGCCACGGTAATACCGGAGAAGGCAGCGGAAACCATCAAGCCCGGAGCCTTCGCGGCCGAGGTGAACAAGAAGGCTGAACGCCTGCTCATCGACGGTTGCGTTACGGCCGAAACCCTAGGGAGGAGAAGATGAAGAAGATCGTTATTGCGACTGCGTTCGCGTCACTGATGGCCGCACCGGCGATGGCTGCGGATATCACGTTGAAATTCGGCCATGTCGGAGCGCCCGGATCGCTGTTCGAAGCAACCGCAAACCACTTTGCGGCCTGTGTCGGCGACAAGTCGGGCGGCAAGGTCGAGGTTCAGGCGTTTGGTTCGTCGCAGCTGGGCAAGGACAAGGAACTGCTGCAAAAGCTGAAGCTGGGCCAGGTGGATTTCGCCCTGCCGTCATCCGTCATGTCGTCGGTCGATGACGTTTTCGGCATCTTCGAGATGCCCTATATCATCAAGGACCGCGACCACATGCGTCGGGTTCAGGACGCGATGATGGATACGTTCCAGTCGGCGGCGCAGGAAAACGGTTATTATATTGTCGGACTGGCCGAGAACGGGTTTCGCCACATCACCAACAATGTGCGGCCCGTCAACACGCCCGCGGATCTCGAAGGGGTGAAACTGCGCACGCCCAATGGCGCGTGGCGGGTGAAAATGTTCAAGCAATACGGCGCCAACCCGACGCCAATGGCGTTCTCGGATGTTTTCACCGCGCTGCAGACCGGTGTGATCGACGGTCAGGAAAACCCATATGCCCAGATCGCGTCGGCCAAGTTCCAGGAAGTGCAGAAATACCTGTCGATTACCGGCCACGTCTACACGCCCGCATATATCCTTGCCTCGGACAAGCATTTCGCGGGCCAGCCCGACGACGTGCGGCAAGTCCTGACCGATTGCGCCAGCGAGACGCAGGATTTCACCTATGAAAGGGCGGCTGAGCTCGAAACCGAACTGCTCACCGTCATCAAGGACGCGGGTGTCGAGGTGAACGAGGCGGACAAGGATGCCTTCATCGAGGCGTCCAAGCCGATCTATGACGGCTTTGCGGCCGAAGTCGATGGCGCGCAAGAGATGATCGACACCGTCATGGGCCTGGCCCAGTCCGGCTGATCCAGGGGTCCCGGTCCGGCGGCTCTCGCGAGCGGGCCGCCGGATATGTGCCCAGCTTTTGTCCAATGACGCCCGTTACCGCTTCCGAGAGACCGCGACTGGTCGGGTCTCTGGCGAAAAGAAGGTAAAGATGACCATTTTCTCGCGCGCCGGCCGGTTCGCCAGCAGAATTCTGGAAAGCATCACCATCCTGCTGATGGTCGTGCTGACTGTGATCGTGATCCTTGCCGTGCTGGCACGACTGATGGGGCAGAGCTTTTCGTGGTACGACGAAGTCGCGGCGATCATGCTGGCCTGGATCACCTATTACGGCTCGGCGCTGGCGGCGCTGCATCGCCGTCACATCGGCTTTGACACGGTTCTGCTGGCTCTGCCGCGCAGGTTCAGAATGTTCGCCGTTCTCGCCGGCGAATTGCTGGTTCTGACCTTCTTTATCCTGATGGCGCGGGCCGGACTTCAGGTTCTCGAAGTGCTGGCCGGAGATCGCCTTGTGTCGCTGACCTGGGTGCCGGTCCAGCTTACGCAATCGGTCATCCCTGTCGGCGCCATCCTCTTCATTATCTGCCAGATCCTCAGCCTTCCCGAATACGTCTTTAAGACCTGGCGCGGGATCTCGCTGGAACATGCCGAGATCGAGGAAGAGGTCGAGGCCGAACTGCACAAGAACAACAAGGAACACGCCTGATGATGCTCGCCATTTTCCTGGCTTTGGTGGTGATGATCTGCATCAACGTGCCGATCGCCATAGCCCTGGCGCTCGCAGGCGTGATGGGGCTGCTGATGACCGAAGGGCCGGCGAGTCTCGTGACCATCGCGCTCGACATGTACGACGGCTCGACGAAGTTCTCGCTGATTGCGATCCCGATGTTCGTTCTGGCCGGGGCGATCATGAATGCGGGCGGGGTTACCGACCGGCTGATCAATTTCGTTTCAGCGATTATCGGCTTTATTCGCGGCGGGCTGGCGATGGTGAACATCGGTGTGTCGCTGTTCTTCGCCGAGATCTCGGGGTCCGCCGTGGCAGACGTGGCGGCGATGGGGTCGATCCTGATCCCGCAGATGAAGAAACGCGGATATTCCAAGGAACTGTCGGCGGCGGTCACCTCGTCGTCGGCGTCGCTGGCGATCATCATTCCGCCGTCGATCCCGATGATCCTCTATGCGGCGTCGGCCAATACCTCGGTTGAACAGCTTTTTGTCGCCGGTGTGGTGCCGGGCCTTCTGGGGGCGGCCGGTCTCATGGCCGTGGCCTATATCTTTGCGCGCCGCTACAACCTGCCCACCGAAGACGCGTTCGACATGGCGCGCCTGCGCGAAACCTTCGTGGATGCCCTGCCGGCCTTTACCCTGCCGGTGATCATTCTGGGTGGCATCTTCGGCGGTTTCGTAACTGCGACCGAGGCCGCCGGGCTCGCCGTGATCGCGGCCATCGTGGTGTCGGCCTGGTATCGCGAGATCGATTTCGTGCATTTGCGCCGGGCCATGCTGGACGGTGGAATGCAAACCGCCGTGGTGATGCTTCTCGTGGCGGCCTCGGTGCTGATGGGTGGTTTCCTGACGCGGGCGCAGATCCCCCAGGAACTGGCCAAGGGCATCCTGTCGATCACATCGCAGCAGTGGATGATCCTCCTGATCCTGAATTTCTTCTTCCTGATCATCGGGTTTTTCCTGCACTCGGCCGCCGCTATCATCCTGGTGGTGCCGATCGTGATCCCGCTGATCAACGCGGTGGGGATAGACCCGGTGCATTTCGGGCTCGTCGTGACGCTGAACCTGGCGATCGGGCAGCAGACGCCGCCGGTGGCCTCGGTCCTGATCACGTCCTGCGCGGTGGCCCGCGCCAATATCTGGCAGGTGTCCAAGGTAAACGTCTGGTTCGTGGCCGTCCTGCTGGTCGTGCTCTTGCTGTGCACCTACGTGCCATCGATCCCGTTGTTCCTGGTCGAATATTTCTACAGATGAGGCGCTGATGACCGACCTGATGCATGAGATCCGCGGGCAGACATTGTGGATCACCTTCAACCGTCCACAGGCGCGCAACGCGCTGACTTTTGGCATGTATGAGGCACTGGCCGATCTGTGCCGCACCGTGCCCACGGACGGTAGTGTCCGCGCGGTGGTGCTGTCCGGCGCGGGGGGCAAGGCCTTTGCCGCCGGCACCGACATGACCCAGTTTCGTGCGTTCGAGACCGCGCAGGACGCCTTGGATTACGAGGCACAGGTCGATGCCGTTCTGGATGCCGTCGAGCGATGCCCGGTGCCGACCGTCGCGGCGATCAACGGGGCCTGCACCGGCGGCGGGGCGGGCATCGCCGCGGCCTGTGATCTGCGGATCGCCAGCGCCAGTCTCAGGTTCGGCTTTCCCATCGCCCGGACGCTCGGCAATTGTCTCGCTGCCGCGAACCTCGCGCGGCTCAGTTCGTTGATGGGCGCGGGCCGCGTGCGCGAGATCATCTTTACCGCCCGCCTGATGGATGCCGAGGAGGCACGGTCCTGCGGGCTGATTTCCGAAATCCTGCCGGACGAGGCCGCCCTGATGGAGCGCGCCGAAAACCTCGCCGTGCAGCTGGGTGAAATGGCACCTTTGACGTTGCGCGCGACCAAGGAAGCCATGCGCCGGACGCTGGCCGCCGCCCGAGTGGACGACGCCGACCTGATCGAACTTTGCTATATGAGCAACGATTTCCGCCATGGGCTGGAAGCATTCCTGGCCAGGGAAAAACCGCAATGGACCGGCGCATGACCACGCCGGCCGGAACCGGCCCTCTGACCGGTATGAAAGTCATCGAACTCGCCCATATCATGGCGGGCCCGGTCTGCGGGCTGATGCTCGCCGATATGGGGGCGGATGTGATCAAGGTTGAAAAGCCCGACGGCGACGACAGCCGCCGTTTCGTTCCGCCCGACATCGCGGGCGAATCCGCCGCCTACATGATGATGAACCGCAACAAGCGGGGCATCGCGCTGAACCTGAAAATGCCCGATGCCGTCACGGCGTTGCGGCGGCTTTTAGCCGAAGCCGACGTTGTGATCGAAAACTATCGCATGGGCACGATGGAAAAACTGGGCCTCGGGTACGAGGACCTGCGCAAGGTCAATCCGCGTCTCATCTACTGCGAAATCTCGGGATTCGGGCGCACGGGCCCCTACGCGCAGCGCGGCGGGTTCGATCTGATCGCGCAAGGCATGTCCGGGCTGATGTCGATCACCGGCGAAGGTCCGGGCCGCCCCCCGGTCAAGCCCGGCGCGCCGATTTCGGACATCACGGCCGGGATCATCGGCGCTATGGGGGTTTCCGCCGCCTATGCCCGGGTGCTGCAGACCGGCGAGGGGCAGAAGGTGGATGCCTCTCTTTTCGAGGCGGCGATCACCCAGACCTACTGGCAATCTGCCATCGCGTTTGCCACCGGCACCGCGCCGGGCCCGCTCGGGTCGGCGCACCCGCTCAACGCGCCCTATCAGTCGTTCCGCACCTCAGACGGCTGGATCAACGTGGGCGCCGCCAACCAGCGCAATTGGGAACGCTTCCTCGAGGTCATCGGAGCGCCCGAACTGGGCGACGACCCGCGTTTTGCCAACAATCACGGCCGAATGGAGAACCTGACGGCGCTGGAGGCCATCCTCAACGAAAAGCTCGCGACCGAGACGACGGCTACATGGCTCGAACGGATGGAGCAGGCGGGCCTGCCCGCCGGTCCGGTTCTGAACATTCTCGAAATGCAGCGCGATCCGCAGGCCCTGGCGCGCGATATGATCGTCGAACTCGACCATCCCGTCGCCGGTCCGGTGAAAACGCTCGGGCATCCGGTGAAGTTCAGCGAAACGCCCGCGAGCATCCGGCAGGCCGCGCCGGTTCTTGGCCAGCACAGCCGGGAGGTCCTGCGGGAAGCGGGCTATGGCGGCGATGCGATCGACGCGATGATCTCAACGGGGGCCGTGATAGCGGCGCGCATGTCATGACCCGAACCGGCACTGGTATCGTCGACGATCTGGCCCGTCGGCTGGCGGCCGCGCGGCGAGGGGGGGCGAAAGTCACCGCGTCGGCGGGTGCGGGCCTGACCCGCGCCGACGCGTTCGCGGTTCAGGAACGACTGGTCGATGCGTTCGGCCCGGTTGGCGGGTTCAAGGTTGCCTGTCCGCCGGAA